>JADYYZ010000454.1 GCA_020853405.1 Acetobacteraceae bacterium | reverse complement strand
GTGCTGCCGGTGCACGACGCGACGCAGGGCCTCGCCGCCGGCCTTGGCGCGGCGCTGGAATCGCGTGCCCGGCATGCGCGCTTCGGGCTGTAGGGAGCGGGGCGCCAGGCGATGATCAGGGCGGTTCTGCTGGCCGTGGTGCTGGGCGCGGTCTGGTTCCTGTGGAAGACCATTTCCGAACAGAAGGCATCGGCCGAGGCCGAGGAGAAGGCGGCTGCCGACCCCGCCACGCCGACCCGCGAGGAGATCGCCGAGACCGCGGAATGCCCGGTCTGCCGTGCCTATGTGCCGGTCAGCGCCGAGGCCGGCTGCGGGCGCGAGGACTGCCCGATTCCCGAACTCGCCGCCGCGATGGCCGAGGCGGGCAATGCCGAGGTGGGCGATGCCGAGGCGGAAGGCGGCGAGGCGGAAGGCGGCAAGGGCGAGGGCGGCGGCGGCGGCGAGGGGGATGAGGCGGAGAAGCCGCCAAGGCCCTGAAGGCTTCGGCCGGAGGTGCCGGCCGGTGGCATGCGAGGCTCGCTCAGCCCCCCACCATGCGGATCCAGGCAGCGAGGTCGTAGCAGGTGCTGATGCGCCCGATCCGGCCATCCTTCAGCGCGAAGAAGGCGCCGGCCGGCAGCGTATAGGCCTGGCCGGTGGCCGGCGGCAGGCCCTCGTCGGCGGCGACATAGCGGCCATGCACCACGAATTCCGCCGCCGCGTGGGCGCCGGTGGCGTCGGTCATCACCACGAGATCGGCGATCCGCTCCTGGTAGCAGCGGTCCATGCGGGCGAGGAACGCCTCGAACGCCTCGCGCCCGATCTCGCGCCCGCCCTGGTTGATGTCGTGCACCACGTCGGCGGCGAGCAGCGCCAGCATGCCGGCGCGGTCGGCGTCGTTGAAGCGCTGGTACCACTGCCGCACCAGGGTTTCGGCATCGTCGCGGGGGTTCGCCATCCGCCGGCAATGCGGCCCGCGTTCCTTGAATGTCAAGCAGCGCCTGGGTAGGGTCCGGCCGCCAATGGACCCGCCCGCCCCCCCTTCATGCTTCCAGGAACTGATCCTGCGGCTTTCCGCCTTCTGGGCGGCGCGGGGGGCGGCGATGCTGCAGCCCTACGACATGGAAATGGGGGCAGGCACGTTCCATCCGGCGACCACGCTGCGCGCGCTGGGGCCGGGCGCCTGGAACGCCGCCTACGTGCAGCCGAGCCGCCGCCCGACCGATGGCCGCTACGGCGAGAACCCGAACCGGCTGCAGCACTATTACCAGTACCAGGTGATTCTCAAGCCCTCGCCTTCCGACGTGCTGGATACGTACCTGGATTCGCTGCGGGCACTGGGGATCGAGCCGCTGCTGCACGACATCCGCCTCGTCGAGGACGATTGGGAAAGCCCGACGCTGGGCGCCTGGGGGCTGGGCTGGGAGGTGTGGTGCGACGGCATGGAGGTGACCCAGTTCACCTATTTCCAGCAGGTCGGCGGCATCGCGGTCGATCTGCCCAGCGCCGAGATCACATACGGGCTGGAGCGGCTGGCGATGTACGTGCTGGGCTTTGAGCGGGTCTACGACATGCCGTTCAACGACCCGCACTCGCCGGCGCCGATCACCTATGGCGACGTGTTCCTGCGTGCCGAGCGCGAGTTCAGCGCCCACAATTTCGAGCACGCCGACACCGAAAGACTGTTCCGCCACTTCGCCGACGCCGAGGCGGAGTGCCTCGCGCTGCTGGCGAACGGGTTGGCGCTGCCCGCCTACGACCAGTGCATCAAGGCGTCGCACCGCTTCAACCTGCTGGATGCGCGCGGCGTCATCAGCGTCGCCGAACGCCAAGCCTATATCGGCCGCGTGCGGGCGCTGGCGAAGGGCTGCTGCGAGGCGTGGCTGGCCAAGGAGACCGCCTGATGCCGCCGGCCCGTTGCGCAACGCTGCCTCGCCGGCCCTGATGCCCGAGCTCCTGATCGAACTGTTCTGCGAGGAAATCCCCGCGCGCATGCAGGCCCGCGGCGCCGACGATTTCCTGCGCCTGATGACGCAAGCCTCGGCGGCCGAGGGCCTGGTGCTCGACAACGCCGTCGCCCATCACGGCCCGCGGCGGATCACGCTGGTGGCCCAGGCACCGCGTGCGACCGAGGCGGTGCGCGAGGAGCGGCGCGGCCCCCGCGTCGATGCGCCGGCCAAGGCGCTGGAAGGGTTCCTGGCCGCGAACGCGGTGGCGCCCGAGGCGCTGGAACGGCGCGATACCGGCAAGGGCGTGTATTACTTCCTGAACCTCGAACGGCCCGGCCGGGCTGCCGACGCCGTGATCGGGGCGGCGCTGCCCGCGGTGCTGCGCAAACTCCCCTGGCCGAAATCGATGCGCTGGGGTGGCGCGGGCGACTTCACCTTCGCCCGCCCGCTGCGCCGCATCCTGTGCCTGTTCGATGGCCAGGTGGTGCCGCTCGCGGAGCCGGTGGCGGGGCTGGTCGCGACCGACATCACCTCGGGCCACCGGTTCCTGGCGCCCGCCAGTTTCCGCGTGGCGCATTTCGCCGACTACATGCGCCGTCTGCGCGAGGCCTGCGTGGTGGTCGATGCCGCCGAACGCCGCCGCCTGATTGCCGACGGCGCGCGCGCGTGCGCGAAGGATGCCGGCCTGGTGCTGGTCGAGGATGAGGGGCTGATCGACGAGGTTTCCGGCCTGGTGGAATTCCCGTGCCCGCTGCTGGGCCGGATCGACGGGTCTTTCATGGACCTGCCCGCCGAAGTGCTGCGCACCAGCATGCGCGTGAATCAGCGTTACTTCGCAACGACCTATCCGGATGGCAGGCCGGCGCCCTATTTCGTGGTGATCGCCAACATCCCCGGCAGTGACGGCGGCACGGCGATCATCGCCGGCAACGAGCGCGTGCTGCGCGCGCGGTTTTCCGATGCGCGCTTCTTCTGGGAT
>JADYYZ010000453.1 GCA_020853405.1 Acetobacteraceae bacterium | reverse complement strand
GCCTTCGCCTCGATCTGGCGGATTCTTTCGCGCGTCACGCTGAACTGCTGGCCGACCTCCTCCAGCGTGTGGTCGGTGTTCATGCCGATGCCGAAGCGCATGCGCAGCACGCGCTCCTCGCGCGGGGTCAGCGTCTGCAGCACGCGCGTGGTCGCCTCGCGCAGGTTGGCCTGGATCGCGGCATCCAGCGGAATGATCGCGTTCTTGTCCTCGATGAAGTCGCCGAGGTGCGAATCCTCCTCGTCGCCGATCGGGGTCTCCAGGCTGATCGGCTCCTTGGCGATCTTCATCACCTTGCGCACCTTCTCGAGCGGCATGCCGAGCTTCTCGGCCAGCTCCTCGGGCGTCGGCTCGCGGCCGATCTCGTGCAGCATCTGGCGGCTGGTGCGCACCAGCTTGTTGATCGTCTCGATCATGTGCACGGGAATGCGGATGGTGCGCGCCTGGTCGGCGATCGAGCGGGTGATCGCCTGGCGGATCCACCAGGTGGCGTAGGTGCTGAACTTGTAGCCGCGGCGATACTCGAACTTGTCCACCGCCTTCATCAGGCCGATGTTGCCTTCCTGGATCAGGTCCAGGAACTGCAGGCCGCGGTTGGTGTATTTCTTGGCGATCGAGATCACCAGGCGCAAGTTGGCCTCGATCATCTCCTTCTTGGCGCGGGCGGCGTCGCGCTCGCCCCGGCTCACGGTATTGAACACGCGGCGGAACTCGGCGATCGGCAGGCCGGCTTCGGCGGCGATGGCACCGAGCTTGCGGCGTGCCTCCTCGTGCGCCTCCTTGCTGCGGACAGCGAACAGCTTCCAGCCCTTGCCCTTCTCGGCCATGCGCTCGAGCCAGCCGGGATCGAGCTCGTGGCCGCGATACTCGCGCAGGAACTCCTCGCGGCTGACCTTGCAGGCTTCGCCGGCGCGCATCAGCCTGCCGTCGATCTGCATCAGGCGGTAGTTGATCGCGCGCAGCTGCTCGACCAGATCCTCGATGCGGGCGTTGTTCAGGTGCACCTTCTCGACCAGCTCCACCATCTCGTGGCGCTGCGCGTCGTACTTCTTCTCGGTCGCGGTGCTGGCCTTCTTGCCGGCGTTCAGCCCCTCCAGCCGCTTCTCCTGCTGCTTGTGCAGCTTGGCGTAGGCGGCCTCGATCGCCTCGAACTGGGCGATCACCTCGGGCTTCAGCTTCTCCTCGAGCGCGGACAGCGACAGCGCCGCGCCCTCGTCGTCGGCGTCGGCTTCGAATTCGCCGGGCGGCGGCGCGGCTTCGTCGGCCTCGGCCGCTTCCGGGCCGGCCTCGGCGGCGGCCGCGGCGGTGGCGGCGGTGGCGGCCGCGGCAGCGCCGGCGGCACCGCCGCCCTGGGTCGCCTCGAGATCGATGATGTCGCGCAGCAGCCGCCGGCCGTGCTTCAGCTCGTCGTGCCATTTCAGGATGGCGCGGATGGTCAGCGGGCTTTCGCACAGGCCGCCGATCATCTCGTCGCGGCCGGCCTCGATGCGCTTGGCGATGGCGATCTCGCCCTCGCGCGAGAGCAGCTCGACGCTGCCCATCTCGCGCAGATACATCCGCACCGGGTCGTCGGTGCGGCCGAGCTCGTCCTCGTCGACGTTGCCGGCCTTCTCCTCGTCCTCCTCCTCCTCGTCGGGCTTCTTGGCGGCGGCCGGCTTGGGCGCGGCCTCGACATCGTCGGTCTCCTCGGCCTCGACGATGTTGATGCCCATCTCGTTCAGCTGGGCCATCACGTCCTCGATCCGCTCGGAACTCACCTGGTCCTGCGGCAGCGCGGCGTTCAGCTCCTCATAAGTGACGTAGCCGCGCTCCTTGGCGCGCAGGATCAGTTTCTTCAGCGCTGCCGTCTCCAGATCGACCAGCGGGCCATCGGGCAGGTCGGTCTCGTCGGACTTGGTATCGGCGGCGGTGGCGGGCTTCTGGGCCATGGGCGAATGACTCCGGAACGGCGGCGGGCGAATAGCGGGCGAATAGCGGGCGAACAGTGGTCGGTGCGGCCCCTGGCGGCGGGCGCCGAAAGGGGGGGTCAGGTCCAGGGTTCGGCAGGCATGGCGCTCAGTGCCTCGCCGCGCAGCGCGGCAAGGCGTGCCAGCCTGCGTTCATTGGCCGGCGAGGGGTCGGCGCGGAACGCGTCGCGGGCAAGGTCGATCTCCTGGTCGATCCGCTCGAGTTCGAAGTGCCGGAACGCGGCATTCCAGGCGGCCAGCACCGCGCCGGGGGCTGCCGCTTCCTCTGGCCCGGCCGGCTTGCGGTGCGGGCGCAGGGCGGTGGCAAGCCCCAGCACGGCGTCCAGCGCCGGGTTGAATCCCAGAAGCCGCAGGTGGTCGAGCAGCTGGGGCGAGTCAAGGCCAAACAGCGCCTCGGCGTGGCCGGCGAGCGCGCAACGCAGGGTTTCTGCCTGGGTGTGGCTGAACCGTACCGTGCCCAGCGGTTCCGCGACGTGGGCGAGCACGCCGGGGTGGTCGAGCAGCATCAGCAGCAGTTCGCATTCGCGCCGGGCGCGCGCGGTCTCGGCGCTGAGCGGCGGCCTGGCCGCGGCGGGGCGCGCCCGGCCAGTTCCCACCTGGCCAGTTCCCGCTTGGCCAGTTCCCGCTTGGCCAGTTCCCGCCTGGCGAAACCCCACCTGCCCGGGCCGCGCCTGGCCGGGCCGCCCGGGGGACGGCGCGGCGCTGCGGCCGGCGGCGAACCAGGCTTCACGAAAATACCTGCTGTATTCGCGGCGCAGCGCCGGCTCGCCGATGCTGGCGGCCAGGCTCTCCAGCCGCTGCTGCTGGGCGGCCCGCCCCTCGGGGGTGGCGGCGCGGCTGCCCGCAACCGCGAGATAGAGTGCGGCGGCCAGCGGGG
>JADYYZ010000452.1 GCA_020853405.1 Acetobacteraceae bacterium | reverse complement strand
CCGGCGAAAGGATTCTGGGTCGTCTTCCAGTCCGCCCGGTGGCCCAGCACGTCGCTGCCGATCAGGCCACGGAGCGGGATGAAGGGCAGCCCCTTTTCGGCTGCGTTCAGGGCAGCGTGGATGGCGGGGCAGGTGCTGTCCAGCATGCGGATACGGCCCGCCTTGACCGCCGTGACAAAGGCCGGCGCCGCGCCGAACTCGTCGAGGCTGACGGCGGCTGCCTCCATCGTCGCGACTGAGCCCGCGCCGATCAGCATGTCTGCCTGGATGCCGGACGACGGGCTTGCCAGCAGGTGCAGGCCGCGCACGCCGCGCGCGATCAGTGCCCGCGTCGCGGCAACGGCGACGCCGCTGTAGTTCGGCGGGATCACCAGCATCGCGCCATCGGGGATGCGCAGGACCAGCTCCGCGAGGTTTTCGGGCTGCATCAGGCGACGGACGCGCTGAAGGGCGGGGCGTGGTTCGCGCTCACGGCGCCAGCACCGCAAGCCCGTTGTCGAGCACCACGGCGCCCCGGTCGGCAGCGCGCGCCTGGAAGAAGATGCGCGGCCCTTCCTGCCAGAAGGCGAAGCGAAGCGTCTCGCCCGGATAAAGCGGCCCGGCGAAGCGGGCCGCGAAGCGGGCAAGCCGGGCCGGATCACGCGCGCAGAAACGGCGCAGCACCTCGGCGCAGGCGATGCCGAAGCTGCAGGCGCCGTGCAGGATCGGTGCCGCGAACCCGGCGGCGTTGGCCACCTTCGGGTCGGCATGCAGCGGGTTGCGGTCGCCCAGCAGCCTGAACAGCAGCGCCTGGTTGGCAGCGGTCGGCACCTCCGTGCTGCTGTCGGGCGCGCGCTCCGGCAGCGGCACCGGTTCGAACGCGGTGCCTACCGACCCGCCGAACCCGCCGGCGCCCCGCACGAACATGCTGGACCGGACGGTTGCGATACCGATGCCGCCGCACGCCACCACGCTTTCCTGGCAGACCAGCCCGCCGCGCCCTTCGCCCTTGTCGACCAGCCCGACCAGGCGGCAGGCGATCTCGGCAGACCCGGCCGGCGGCAGCGGTGATGCGAACTCGAGATCGAGCCCGCCATGCACAACGCGGCGGAGCGCGATGCCGCCAGGCTCCAGCCAGGAATCGTCGAAGGCCAGCATCGTCGCCATGCTGGGAACCGTGCGCAGGCCTGGCTCGTAGATGAAGGGCAGGTCCTCCGGCGCCGCGCCGGATCCGAAGCCCACCGCCAGGGCATAGAGCATCGTCTCGCGCTCGTCATAGGCAACGCTGCGCCCTGGAATGCGGAGGGTCATGAGCCTAGGAGGATCGAGCTTCATAGGGCGGCCTGGCTGCGACGAAGGGGCGAGGATGCCTCGGCGCTGGATTTTCTGCAACACCGTGCCTATAGATGAAACGCCTTCTGTTGGACGTCACATGACAATGGCCACCGAGATTCTGGCGCCGCAACCCCGGATGGACCCGCGAGGAACACGTGTCTGCCACGGTTGAGAAGGCGCTTCAGCTGATCGAGGCATTGGCGCGCAGCAATGGGCCGATCGGCGTGAGCCAGCTCGGCCGCGACCTGAAGCTGAACAAAAGCACCGTGTATCGGCTGGTGGATACGCTGGTGCGCCACGGCTATGCCCGGCAGGACCCGGACACCGGCCGCTACGCGCTCTCGGTCAAATTGTGGGAAATGGGCGTGGGTGTGGTCCGCGGCCTGGAGTTGCGCCAGGCGGTTCGCCCGGTGCTGGAGGTCGAGGCCGAGGCGAGCGGCGAGACGACGCTGCTCGGCATTGTCGATGGCCGCGAAGCGCTGATCATCGACAAGGTGGATTCCCGCCAGCCCCTGCAGATCTTCTCGCCGCTCGGTGCGCGCGTCGCGCTCTGCAACTCGTCATTGGGGCGCGCGCTGCTCGCCTTCCAGCCCCCTGCTTTCGTGGCCGAGATGATTGCCGGCTTCGCACCGATCACGCCGCATGGCATCCAGACGCCCGAGGAACTGGCCACCGAGCTCGCAAAGGTGCGGCAGAGGGGCGGTGCGACCTCCGCCGATGAATGGCAGGTCGGCATCTCGGGCGTGGCGGCGCCGATCCAGGGGCAGGGAGGGGCGGTGCTGGGGGCGCTTTGCATCACCGGCCCGACCAGCCGGCTGGTCCCGGAACGCATCGCCGAACTGTCGGAACGCTGCATCCGGGCGGTGCGCCAGGTTTCCGAGCTGCTGGAGCGGCGCGGCTGACGCAGGCGGGCGCGGCCGCGCAAGCAATCGGTCACCCGGCGGCCCTGCCGCGGATCCAACGCAGCCACCCGCGAACCACGCCGCCCGAGATGGTGGAGCCGATCCCCGCGCGCTCTGCCTGACGCTGGTCGGGTTCGAGCCCCGCAGGACCAGGGCGCGCAGCGATACCATCAGCCAATTCGTCAGGCAGGAAGGTTAAAAGGGCAGGCAGTCAAGATCGCGGCCGGAAATTTCCGCAGCCCGCTAGACCTCCAGCGCGCGGCGATAGAGGTCGAGCAGCGTGTCCTGCTCCTGCAGCGCGGCCTGGTCCATCCGGCGCAGCCGCAGCACCTGGCGCAGCACCTTGGTGTCGAAGCCGGCGCTTTTCGCTTCCTGGAAGATGTCGCGGATATCGCCCGCCAGCGCCTTCTTTTCTTCCTCCAGCCGCTCGATCCGCTCGACGATGCTGCGCAGCCGGTCGGCAGCGATGCCGCCGACATCCTTGGGTTTTGCTGCCATGGCCCACTCCCGAAAAGGGCGCGGACGCTAGCCGCAGCGCCCGCCGGCGGCAAGGTGCCCGCGCGTGGATCAATGGTCCTTCGGCCGGCTCGCCTCGAACGCGGCCTTCTGTGCAGGCGTCGCCGCCGCCTGGTGCTTCGCCTGCCATTCCGCGTACGGCATGCCATAGATGATCTCGCGCGCATCGGGATCGGACAGCGCCAGTCCCCTGTCCTCGGCGGCGAGGCGGTACCACCGGCTCAGGCAATTGCGGCAGAAGCCGGCAAGGTTCATCAGGTCGATGTTCTGCACGTCGGCCCGCGCGCGCAGATGCTGCACGAGGTGCCGGAATGCGGCCGCCTCCAGCTCGGTCCGTGTCGCCTGGTCGATGCCGTGGGTGGGCTCGGGTACGCTCATGGCGGGTCTCCTTTGCGCCAAAGATGGCGCTGGCCTGGCCGCTTCGCCATACTGTGCCCTGCATCCGAGGGGAGGGCGGGTTGGCGGCCATCGACGATGCTGCCGCGCGGCTGATGCTGCGCGCGCTGTTCGACCGGGCGGTGGAAGCGGCCGACCCGCGCCGGACCATGCCGCCCCTGCTGCCGCCGCCGCCGCGGGGCCGCACGGTGGTGGTCGGCGCCGGCAAGTCCGCGGCGCTGATGGCCCAGGTGGTCGAGCGCCATTTCGGTGCCCCGGTCACCGGCCTGGTCGTCACGCGCTACGGTCACGCCGTGCCGACCAGCTCGGTCGAGGTGGTGGAAGCGAGCCATCCGGTGCCCGACGCCGCCGGCGAGGCGGCGGCACGGCGCATGCTCGAGCTGGTGGGCGGGCTCGGCGCCGACGATCTGGTGCTGGCGCTGATCTCGGGCGGCGGCTCGGCACTGCTGGCGCTGCCGGCGGCGGGGCTGACGCTCGCCGACAAGCAGGCGGTGAACCGCGCGCTGCTGGCCTCGGGTGCCACCATCGGCGAGATGAACGCGGTGCGCAAACACCTCTCTGCCATCAAGGGTGGGCGGCTCGCCGCCGCCGCCTTCCCGGCGCGGGTGGTGACGCTGGCGATCAGCGACGTGCCGGGGGATTCGCTGTCGGTGATCGCCTCGGGCCCGACGGTGGCCGACGCGACCAGTTTCGCCGATGCGCAGGCGATCATCCGGCGCCGGGGAATCGCGGTGCCGGCTTCGGTCACGCGCCACCTGGAACGCGCCGAGGACGAGACGCCGAAGCCGGGCGACAAGCGGCTTGCCCGGGCCGAGGCGCATATCGTCGCCCGCCCCCAGGCCAGCCTGGAGGCCGCCGCCGAGGTCGCGCGCGCGGCCGGCATCGCGCCGCTGCTGCTCGGCGATGCGATCGAGGGCGAGGCGCGCGAGGTTGCGACCGTGATGGCCGGCATCGCCCTGAGCGCTGCCACGCACGGCCATCCGCTGGCAGCCCCTGCGGTGCTGCTCTCGGGCGGCGAGACCACGGTCACGGTCAGCGGTCCGGCGGGCAGGGGCGGGCGCAACACGGAGTTCCTGCTGGGCCTCGCCGTCGCGCTGCAAGGTGCCGAGACGATCTGGGCGATCGCCGGCGACACCGACGGCATCGACGGCACCGAGGACGCGGCCGGCGCCATCGTCCCCCCCGACACGCTGGCCCGCGCCGAGGCGCACGATCCGCGCGGCAGGCTCGCCGGCCACGACAGCTACAGCCTGTTCGCCGCCCTTGGCGACCTGGTGGTCACCGGCCCGACCCTGACCAACGTGAACGATTTCCGTGCCATCCTGGTGGCCTGACTTCTGGTGATCCGACCGCGATGCAGAAAATCCCCCGCCGTGCCCGCCGCACCAAGATCATCGCCACCCTCGGCCCCGCCAGCTCCGACGAGGCGATGATCGAAACCCTGTTCCGCGCGGGTGCCGACGTGTTCCGCCTGAATTTCAGCCACGGCAGCCACGAGGATCACGCGGCACGGCTGGCTGCGATCCGAAATGTGGAAAAACGGCTTGGCCGGCCGATCGGCGTGCTCGCCGACGTGCAGGGGCCGAAACTGCGCATCGGCCGCTTCCAGGCAGGGCGGGTGCAGTTGCAGCCGGGCAGCCCGTTCCGGCTCGACCTCAACCCGACGCCCGGCAACGTCTCGCGCGTGAACCTGCCGCATCCCGAGATCATCGAGGCCGTGCGGATCGGATCGAGCCTGCTGCTCGATGACGGCAAGCTGCGACTTCGGGTCGAGAAGGTGCGCGCCGACCACCTGGAGACCACCGTGGTCACCGGCGGGCCGCTGTCCGACCGCAAGGGCGTGAATGTGCCCGACGCGGCGCTGGCGATCCCGGCGCTGACCGCGAAGGACCGCGCCGACCTCGAATTCGTGCTGCCGCTGGGCATCGAATATATCGGGCTGTCGTTCGTGCAGCGCCCGGAGGACGTCGAGGAGACCAAGCGCATTGCCGATGGCCGCGCCTGGGTGATGTGCAAGCTGGAGAAGCCCCAGGCGGTCGAGAACCTGGAAGCGATCGTCGCCGCCTCCGACTGCGTGATGGTCGCGCGCGGCGACCTTGGCGTCGAGCTGCCGGCCGAGGAAGTGCCGATCCTGCAGAAGCGCATCGTCGCACTCTGCCGCCAGCAGGGAAGGCCGGTGGTGGTCGCCACCCAGATGCTGGAGAGCATGATCGCGTCGCCCGCGCCGACCCGGGCCGAGGCATCCGACGTCGCGACCGCGGTCTATGACGGCGCCGATGCGGTGATGCTGAGCGCGGAATCCGCCGCCGGCCAGTACCCGCGCGAGGCGGTGATCATGATGGACCGGATCGTCACGCGCGTGGAGCAGGATCCCGGCTGGCGCGCGCTGGTCGAGGCACGCCGCCCCGCGCCCGACGCCAACAACGCCGATGCGATCACCGCCGCCGCCCGCCAGGTCGCGCACACGGTCGAGGCCGCTGCGATCGTGACCTTCAGCGCCACCGGCAGCACGACGCTGCGCTGCGCCCGCGAACGCCCCGAGCCGCCGGTGCTGGGTGCGACGCCGCGCCTGGAAACCGCGCGCCGGATGGCGGTGATCTGGGGCGTGCACGCGGTCCGCACGACCGACGTGCACAGCATGACCGAGATGGTGGCGCGGGCCTGCCATCTGGCGTCCGCCGAGGGATTCGCGAAATTGGGCGATACCATCGTGGTCACCGCCGGCACGCCGTTCGGCACGCCGGGCGGCACCAACAGCCTCAGGATCGCGCAACTCACCTGAGGACTGCGACGGCGGGCCCGATCACGGCACGGCGCTGCCGGCCGATCGAGGCGGCGGCGCCTTCCGGGCGGCGTTCGCCAAGCCAGTACGGATCATTACGGAGCACGAAGAATCAACTTGCATACACCACGCATACATGTATCGATAACGCCGATCGTCGGTGATTGCTCGGACTTTTCCGGCAACGGATCGCCTGCATCCGCAGGTGGGCAGCATATGCGCCCTGGGAATGCACGCCGATCCAGCGCGGCCAGGTCCGATCCATAGGGGACCCAGATGGCCTGGCGGATCGGCGTGGATTCCGGTGGCACGTTCTGCGACATCTGCCTGTTCGAGGAGGAGACCGGCCGGGTCGCCGTCTGGAAGGTGTCTTCGACCCCCGATGAGCCCTCACGCGGGATCGCCGAGGGCGTGCAGGAAGGCCTCGGCACCGTCGGCGCCGTGGCGGGCACGGTCGGCTATTTCGGCCACGGCACCACGGTCGGCACCAACGCGCTGATCCAGCACCGCGGCGTGCCGACCGGGCTGATCACCACCGACGGCTTCCGCGACCTGCTGGAGATCGGCCGCCAGAAGCGCCCGGAACTCTATGACCTGCAGGCCGACAAGCCGCCGGTGCTGGTGCCCCGCGACCGACGCATCGGGGTGGCGGAGCGCGTGCACCATGACGGCACGGTCGAGATCGAGCTGGACGAGGCGGCGCTGCGCAGGGCCGCGCGCCAGCTGAAGGCGGCCGGCGTGCAGGCCGTGGCGATCTGCTTCCTGTACGGCTTCGTGCGTCCCGAACACGAGGCGATCGCCGCCCGGATCATCGCCGAGGAACTGCCCGGTGCCTTCATCAGCACCGGCCACGAGGTGGCGCCGGAGTTCCGCGAATACGAACGCGTCTCGACCGCGGTGGTGAACGCCTATCTCGGCCCGGTGATGCAGGGCTATATCGGGCGCCTGGCCGAGCGGCTGGGCGGGCTTGGCTTCGCGGTTCCTCCGCACATCACGCAATCGAACGGCGGCGTCATCGGCTTCGAACAGGCTGCCCGCCTGCCGGTGCGCACCGTGCTGTCCGGCCCCTCAACCGGCGTGGTCGCCGCGCAGGAGATCGGCCGCATGGTGGGAACCGGCGACCTGATCACCTTCGACATGGGCGGCACCAGCACCGATGTCGCGCTGCTGAAGGACGGCCAGTGCCGGCTGGCGGCCGAGGCAACTGTGCACGGCTATCCGATCAAGGCACCGATGCTTGATATCCACACCGTCGGCGCCGGCGGCGGCTCGATCGCCCATGTCGATTCCGGCGGCCTACTGAAGGTCGGCCCGCGCAGCGCTGGCGCCTTCCCGGGCCCGGTCTGCTACGACCAGGGCAACAGCGAGCCCGCCACCACCGATGCCAACGTGGTACTGCAGACCCTGAACCCCACGCACCTGCTGGGCGGGCGCATGGCGGTGCGGCAGGACCTCGCGCAGCAGGCGATCGGGCGACTTGCGGAAACGCTGGGCCTGGGGCTGATGGAAACCGCGCAGGGCATCATCTCGGTCGTCACCGCCAACATGGCGCGCGCCATCCGCGTGATCAGCGTGCAGCGCGGCCACGACCCGCGCGACTATACGCTGGTGGCGTTCGGCGGCGCCGGCCCGCTTCATGCCGCGCGGCTCGCGCGCGAGCTGGAAATCCGCCGCATCCTGGTGCCGCGCAACCCCGGCATATTGTGTGCGATGGGACTGCTGCTGACCGACCTGCGCGCCGATTTCTCGGCGACGCGCCAGGTTGCGCTCGATGCTGCCGCGGCTGGTGTGGCGCAAGCCGTGTTCGCCGAGCTGGCAGCGCGCGCCGAGCACTGGTTCCAGGAGGAACATATCCCCCCCGAGCGCCGCAGCAGTGCCCGCACGGTCGATATGCGCTATGCCGGCCAGAACTACGAGCTGCCGGTCGAGCTGCCTGCCGGCCCGGTGACCGCGGCAAGCCTCCAGGCACTCGCCGATGGCTTCGCCGAGGCGCACCGGCGCCAGTACGGCTTCGCCGACCCCGAGGGCCCGGTGCAGCTGGTGACCTTCCGGCTGGAAGCCACCGGCCGCGTCGCCAAGGCGAACTTCTCGCCCCAGGAAGATGCCGGACCCGATGCCGCCGACGCCGTTGTCGGCAGCCGCGAGGTGTGGCTGCCCGAGGCCGCCGGCTGGGTCTCCTGCCCGGTCTATGACCGCGAGAAGCTCCGCGCCGGCAACCGCATCACCGGCCCTGCGATCGTCGAGCAGATGGACGCGACCACCCTGCTGCTGCCCGGCATGGCGGGCCGCGTCGAGCCATACCTGAACCTGATTCTGGAGTTCCCGGCATGAGCAGCGTGGAACGGCGCAACCGCGCACCGATCGATCCGATCACGGTCGAGGTGATCGGATCCGCGCTCGCCTCGATCACCGAGGAGATGGGCGAGGCGCTGGTGCGGGCGAGCCATTCCACCAACATCAAGGAACGGCGCGACTGCTCGACCGCGCTGTTCGACCCTTCCGGCGCCACGCTCTGCCAGGCCGAGCATATCCCGATGCACCTCGGCAGTTTCATCGACATGCTGCCGCACATCCTGAAGCAGCACCCGGCGGAAGGCATACGCCCCGGCGACGTCTTCGTCGGCAATGACGCCTACCAGGGCGGCGGCACGCACCTGCCCGATATCGTGCTGGCCGAGCCGGTCTTCGTCGATGACGTGATCGTGGCCTGGGCGGTGAACACCGCGCACCATGCCGATTTCGCCGATCGCGGCCATGCGCACATCTTCCAGGAGGGGCTCCGCATTCCGCCAATCCGCCTGTACCGCGCGGGCGAACTGCAGCAGGATGTGCAGGCGCTGATCCTGCTGAACTGCCAGGTGCCGCGCGAGCGGCTGTCGGATCTGCGCGCGCAGATGGCGGCCAACCGGCTCGGCGTGCTGCGCCTGCAGGCGCTGTGCGCCAAATACGGGCGCGAGGTGGTGCTGGATGCGGGCGAGGCGCTGCAGGACTATGCCGAACGCAAGATGCGCGCCGGCATCGAGAAGATCCCCGACGGCACCTACCGTTTCAGCGACGTCTATGAAAGCCCGGAGATCGAAGGCGAGCTGCCGCTCTGCTGCGAGATAACGGTGGCCGGCGACACGATGCACCTGCATTTCCAGGCGCCGCCGCAGGTGCGCGCGGGCCTCAACATGACGCGCACCGCCCTGCTTGCGACCGTCTACTACGCGGTGAAGTGCCTGGTCGATCCCACGGTGCTGCCGAATGCGGGGCTGGCACGCCCGCTGGTGGTCACGGCCGCGGAAGGCAGCGTCGTGAGCTGCCGTTTCCCCGCTGCCGTGAACGGCCGCTGCAGCACCTGCCAGCGGGTGGTCGACCTGATCTTCGGGGCACTCGCCCAGGCGGTGCCCGACCGCGTGATCGCCGCCACCAACGGCGCGAACACCTCGATCACCTTCTCCGGCAGCACGCCGGACGGCGCGCCCTGGATCTACCTGGAGACCGTCGGCGGCGGATCAGGCGCGCGGGCCGGCAAGGACGGGCTGGATGGCGTGCAGGTGCACATGACCAACACCTCCAACCTGCCGGCCGAGGCGCTGGAGACCGAGTATCCGCTGAAACTGCTGCGCTACGAGTTGGTGGACGGCTCGGGTGGCGTCGGCACCTTCCGCGGCGGCATGGCGCTGCGCCGGGTTTATCGCGCCGAGTCCGCCTGCCGCGTGCGCATCGATTCCTCGCGCCTGCGCTCCTCGCCCTGGGGGCTCGCTGGCGGCATGGAGGGGGCGCGCGCGGTGATCGAATCGGGCGACATGCCCTATGCGCGCGGCATCCTGCAGATGCAGGCGGGCGAGGTGCTTTCGGTGCTGACCGCGGGTGCCGGCGGCTACGGCCCGCCCGAACGGCGCGACCCGGAAGCGGTCGCCCGCGACGTTGCGGAAGGCCGGCTTTCGCCGGCGGCCGCGCGCGATGCCTATCCGCAGGCCGTGCTGGACGGCTGAGCCGCGATGTGGGTGTTCCGCCGCATCGTCGTCGCGCTGATCCTCGTCTGGATCGTCGCCAGCGTCGTGTTCCTGGCAATCCGCCTGGTGCCCGGCGATCCGGCCGAGCTGATGCTGAGCCTGGGCGGGGTTTCGCCCGATGCGGCGGTGGTCGCCGAACTGCGCGAACAGCTCGGGCTCGAACGGCCCGTCTGGCAGCAATACTGGTCCAATCTGCGTGGCCTGGTGGTGGGCAATCTCGGCGTGTCGCTGACCGACCAGGCATCGGTCGCCGGCCAGGTGCTCGCCCGGCTGCCGCGGACGCTGGAGCTGAT
>JADYYZ010000451.1 GCA_020853405.1 Acetobacteraceae bacterium | reverse complement strand
GGCGGCATGATCGGCACGCGCGAGGTGATCCAGGCACGGCCCGATGGCCGCACGCTGGGGCTTGGCAACACCGCGACGCTGGCGGTGAACCCCACGGTGTTCGCCGCCCAGAATTTCGACCCGTTGCGCGAACTGACGCCGATCGCGCAGTGCGCGCGCATCATGACCGTGCTGACCGCCTCGCCGAAGCTCGGCGTTTCGACGCTTGCCGAGCTGATCGCCAGGGCCAAGGCAGAGCCCGGAAAGATCAACTACGGCAATCCCGGCGTCGGCAGCAGCCCGCATCTGATGTTCGAGCGGCTGAAGCTGGCCGCCGGCATCGACATGACGGGGGTGCCCTATCGCGGCTCGGCGCCGGTGATCACCGCGCTGCTCGCCGGCGAGGTGCCGCTCGCCTTCGAAGGCGTCGGCACGATGCTCCAGCACATCCGCGCCGGCACGGTGAAGCCGCTCGCGGTTTCCGCCGGCCAGCGCCACCCCGACCTGCCCGAGGTGCCGACGCTGGAGGAGGCGGGCCTGCCCGGGCTGGAGATGGCGATCTGGTTCGGCATCATCGCGCCCGCGGGCCTGCCGGCGGCGATGCGGCAGGGCTTCGCCGCGGCGATCCTCGGCGTGCTGGGCCAGCCCGACACCAGGGCGGCGATCGCGCGCCTGGGCGGCGCGGTCTGGCCGGGCGATGCCGCGACCTTCGCCGCGCTGATCAAGGACGAGCAGGCGAAGTGGGGGGCGGCGGTGCGCGCGGCCGGCGTGACGCCGAGCTGAGCGGCGGCGCGCGCCGATCATGGCAGGGCGCGGCGCCGGCTCCCGCCAGCTCGGGCTTCTATACCTGGTGGCGACGGCGATCGGGTGGGGGCTGGCCTGGCCTGCGATCAAGGTGCTGGTCGCGACCTGGCCGCCGCTGCTGGCACGCGGCCTGGTCGGCGTGATCGCGAGCCTGCTGCTGGCGACGGCAGCCGCCGCCATGGGCGAGCGGCTCGGCGTTGCGATGCGCACGATGCCCCGCCTGCTGCTGGCGAGTTTCACCAACGTCTTCGCCTGGATGGGCTTCTCCACCCTGTCGCTGACGACATTGAGCACGGGCGAAGGCGCGCTGCTGGTCTACACCATGCCGATCTGGACCACGCTGTTCGCCTGGCCGCTGCTTGGCACGAAGCCGACGCCGCGGGGCATCGCCGCGCTGGTGCTGGGCTTTGCCGGCATCGTCGTGCTGCTTGGCGGCCAGCCGGTCGCGATGGACGGGGGCAGGTGGGCCGGCGTTGCCTTCGCGCTCGGCTCGGCGAGCGGCTTCGCGCTGGGCACCGTGCTGAACCGCACGCCGCTCGGCCTGCCGCCGGTCGCCGCGACGGCCTGGCAGGTCGGGCTGGGCTGCCTGCCGATGCTGCTGATCGGCGTCGTCTTCGAGCCGCCCTTGCGCGCCTGGCCCGGTGCCACCGAGTGGGCGCTGCTGGTCTACATGACGCTGATCCCGATGGCGGCCTGCTTCCTGACCTGGTTCGCCGCGCTCCGCCGCCTGGCCCCGGGCACCGCGGCGACGGGGATGCTGCTCGCGCCGCTGATCGGCGTGACATCGGGCGCCATGCTGCTCGGCGAGCCGTTCGGCCCGCGCGAGATGGGTGCGATCGCGCTGACCTTCGCGGGCATCGTGCTGGCGTTGCGAAGCCCCCGCCGCGGCTGAACGTCGCGGCTGAACGTCGCGGCTGAACGTCGCGGCTGAACGTCGCGGCTGAACGTCGCGGCTGAGAACAGGGGTGGGCAGCAAGGGTGCTCACCGGCGCGGCCCGGAACGGAAAAGGGGCGGCACCAGGCGGCGCCGCCCCTTCCTCGTCGCGTCCGGGGCGGCGCGTCAGGCGGCGGCCTGATCGCCCTCATCGTCGTCGGCGGCGCGCTCCGGCTTCGGCCCGCTGTCCAGGCCCTTGGCGTCGACATCGCGATCGACCAGCTCGATCACCGCCATGTCGGCTGCATCGCCATAGCGCACACCGGCCCTCAGCACGCGGCAATAGCCGCCCGGCCGCTCCCTGTAGCGTTCGGCCAGCGCGCCGAGCAGTTTCGCCACGATCACGTCGTCGCGCAGCTGCGCGTGCGCCTGGCGGCGGGCATGCAGGCCGCCACGCTTGCCGAGCGTGATCAGTTTCTCGACCACGGGCCTGAGCTCCTTCGCCTTGGGCAGCGTGGTCGTGATCTGCTCGTGCTTGATCAGCGCGCAGGCCATGTTGCGGAACATCGCCTTGCGGTGGCTGGAGGTGACGCCGAGTTTGCGGCCGGCGACAGCGTGACGCATCTTCTCGTTCTTCCCTAGATCGTCCGGGGCGCCGTCAGAACGGCTCCTCCATCTTCCTGGCCAGGTCCTCGATGTTCTCGGGCGGCCAGCCGGACACGCTCATGCCCAGGCTGAGCCCCATGCCGGCCAGCACTTCCTTGATCTCGTTCAGCGACTTGCGCCCGAAGTTCGGGGTGCGCAGCATCTCCTGCTCGCTCTTCTGCACGAGGTCGCCGATATAGACGATGTTGTCGTTCTTCAGGCAGTTCGCCGAGCGCACCGACAGTTCGAGCTCGTCGACCTTGCGCAGCAGGTTGCGGTTGAACGGCAGGTCCTCGCGCGGGCCTTCCAGCACGCGCGGCTGCGGCTCCTCGAAATTGATGAACACGCCCAGCTGGTCTTGCAGGATGCGGGCCGCCAGCGCCACCGAATCCACCGGGCTGACCGCGCCGTTGGTCTCCACCGTCAGCACCAGCCGGTCATAGTCGGTGCGCTGGCCGACGCGCGTCGGCTCGACCTTGAACGCCACGCGGCGCACCGGGCTGTACAGCGCATCGACCGGGATCAGGCCGATCTGCGCATCCTCCGGCCGGTTGTCGGCGGCCGGCACATAGCCCTTGCCGGCGGCGACGGTGAACTCCATGCCGAGCTTCACGCCGTCGTCCAGCGTGCACAGCACCAGATCGGGGTTCAGTATCTCGATGTCGTGGCCGGCGGCGATCTGGCCGGCGGTCACCTCGCCCGGCCCGGTGGCCGAGAGCGCGACGCGGCGCGGCCCGTCGCCGTGCATGCGGATCGCCAGCTGCTTGATGTTCAGCACGATGTCGGTGACATCCTCGCGCACGCCGGGGATCGAGCTGAACTCGTGCAGCACGCCGTCGATCTGCACCGCGGTCACCGCGGCCCCCTGCAGCGAGGAGAGCAGCACGCGCCGGATCGCATTGCCGAGCGTCATGCCGAAGCCGCGCTCCAGCGGTTCGGCGACCATGGTGGCGATGCGGGTCGAATCGTGGCTGTCCTCGATCCCGAGCTTCTCGGGCTTGATCAGGGCCTGCCAGTTCTTCTGCAGCAAAGTCATCTCACACCTCGAAGGCAGTGAAGGGCGCGCGCGAAAGCCGAAGCCTCGTGGCTCAGACGCGACGGCGCTTGCGGGGGCGGCAGCCATTGTGCGGGATCGGCGTCACGTCGCGGATCGAGGTGATGGCAAACCCCACCGCCTGCAGCGCCCTGAGCGCGCTCTCACGGCCCGACCCGGGGCCGGAGACCTCGACCTCCAGCGTCTCCATGCCGTGTTCCTTGGCCTTCTTGCCGGCATCCTCGGCGGCGACCTGCGCGGCATAGGGCGTCGACTTGCGGCTGCCCTTGAAGCCCATCGTGCCCGAGGACGACCAGGCCACCGTGTTGCCCTGGGCGTCGGTGATGGTGACCATGGTATTGTTGAAACTCGCCAGCACGTGTGCGGTGCCGGCGGTGATGTTCTTGCGCTCCCGCCTGCGGGTGCGCGTCGTCGTCGCGGGCTTGGCCATCTCTGTCGTGTCTGTCCTGCGGGAATTTCGGGAAGAAGGGCCTCAGGCCCTCACTTCGTGACCTTCTTCTTGCCGGCGATCGCCACGGCCTTGCCCTTGCGGGTGCGGGCGTTGGTGTGGGTGCGCTGGCCACGCACCGGCAGCCCCTTGCGGTGGCGCAGGCCGCGATAGCAGCCGAGATCCATCAGCCGCTTGATGTTCATCGCCACTTCGCGGCGCAGATCGCCCTCGACCCGGTAGTCGCGGTCGATCATCTCGCGGATTTTCAGGACCTCGCTGTCGGTCAGCTGGTTCACCCGGCGCTGGGCCGGAATCTCGAGCTTCTGGCAGATCTCGGCCGCCTTCGAAGCGCCGATGCCGTAGATGTAGCGCAGGCCGATCAGCACGCGCTTGTTGGTTGGGATATTGACGCCCGCGATACGCGCCACTGTGGTCTTCTCCTGCGCCCGGCGGCGCGCCGAAATATCCAGGCGCCCGACCCGCCCGATGGTCCGCCCCGCCTGGCGCGGGACCCATGATCAACAGCAAACCGGCCGCACGGTTGCCCCGGCCGCCGAAGGCCCGGCATTTAGGGCCGGCGGCCGGGCAAGTCAATGGCCGGTGCCCGGCAAG
>JADYYZ010000450.1 GCA_020853405.1 Acetobacteraceae bacterium | reverse complement strand
GTCGCCCCTTTGATCGTGCAGGCGACCTACATATGCGCCAGCGCCATCCTGACCGAGGCCGGCCTGTCGTTCCTGGGTGCGGGCGTGCCGCCGGAGATTCCCACCTGGGGCAACATGATCGCCCAGGCACGGCTGTTCCTGGCGCGTGCGCCCTGGACCATCTTCTTCCCCGGCGCCTGCCTTGCCATGGTGGTGCTGGCGATCAACCTGCTGGGCGATGGCTTGCGCGACCGGCTGGACCCGCGGCTTGCACGGCGCATGCGCTGATGCCGGCAACCGCCCCGCTTCTGCAGGTGGACGACCTGCGCACGCATTTCTTCACCGTCGATGGCGTGACGCGGGCGGTCGACGGGGTCAGTTTCAGCGTGGCCGCCGGCGAAACCCTGGGCATCGTCGGCGAAAGCGGCTGCGGCAAAAGCGTGACCGCGCTTTCCATCCTGCGCCTGCTGCCCCAGCGCATCGGCCGCATCGTCGGCGGCCGCGTGGCGTTCGAAGGGCGGGACCTGCTCCAACTCGATATCAGTGCGATGCGCGACATCCGCGGCAACCGCATCGCCATGATCTTCCAGGAGCCGATGACCAGCCTGAACCCGGTGCTGACGATCGGCGAACAGATTTCCGAGGCGGTGCGCATCCACCAGGGCGCCACCACCGCCGCCGCCCGCGCGCGCGCCGAGGAGATGCTGCGGCTGGTGAAGATCCCCGACGCGGCGAAGCGGCTCGACGACTATCCGCACCAGTTCTCGGGCGGCATGCGCCAGCGCGTGATGATCGCGATGGCGCTGTCGTGCAACCCGAAACTGCTGATCGCCGACGAGCCGACCACCGCGCTCGACGTCACCGTGCAGGCGCAGATCCTGAAACTGATGCTGGAGCTGAAGGAGCGCACGGGCGCTGCGGTGATGCTGATCACGCACGCGCTGCCGGTGGTGGCCGAGACCTGCCAGCGCGTGATCGTGATGTATGCCGGGCGCATCGTCGAGCAGGCGCTGGTCGCCGACCTGTTCGACCGGCCGCTGCACCCCTACACGCGCGGGCTGATGACCTCGATCCCGCGGCTGGGTGCTGCCCGGCGCCAGCGCCGGCTGTCGGAGATTCCCGGCATCGTGCCGGACCTGCGCCAGCCGATCGCGGGGTGCGCGTTCGCCCCCCGCTGCGGCCTGGCCGATGATCGCTGCCGCAGCGAACAGCCGCGGCTCGACGACCATGGCGGCGGCCACCTCGCCGCCTGCTTCAAGGCGGGGATGGCAGCATGAACGCGCCCCTGCCGGTGCTGGAGGTCGAGGGCCTGACCAAGCATTTCCCGGTCGAGCGCGGCGTGCTGCGCCGCGCGGTCGCCTGGGTGCGCGCGGTCGATGGCGTCGATTTCGCGATCGATCCCGGCGAAACATTGTGCCTGGTCGGCGAAAGCGGCTGCGGCAAGTCGACCGTGGCCAGGATGGTGCTGCGCCTGACCGAGCCGACCAGCGGCGCGATCCGCCTTTCCGGCACCGACATCACGACGCTTTCCGAATCCGCGATGGCGCCGTTCCGCCGGCGCGTGCAGATGGTGTTCCAGGACCCCTATGCCTCGCTGAACCCGCGGCTGCGTGTCGGCAGGATCGTCGGCGAGCCGCTGGAGAATTTCGAGCGGCTCGGCGAACGCGAACGTGCCGAGCGCGTGGGCGAGATCCTGGCCAAGGTCGGGCTGCGCCCCGAATCCGCCAACCGCTTCCCGTTCGAGTTCTCGGGCGGCCAGCGCCAGCGCGTCGGCATTGCCCGCGCGCTGGCGCTGCGCCCCGAGCTGATCGTCGCCGACGAGCCGGTCTCCGCGCTCGACGTGTCGGTGCAGGCGCAGGTGCTGAACCTGCTGATGGACCTGCAGGAGGAGTTCGGCCTCGCCTTCCTGTTCGTCAGCCACGATCTCGCGGTGGTGGAACATATCGGCCACCGCGTCGCGGTGATGTATCTCGGCCGGGTGGTCGAGGTGGGGCCGAAGGATTCGGTGCTGGCCGAACCGAAGCACCCCTATACCCAGGCGCTGATCGCCGCCGCCCCGATCGCCGATCCGCGCGCGCGGCGCGAACGCCTGGTGCTGGAAGGCGACGTGCCGAGCCCCTTGAACCCGCCGCCCGGCTGCCGCTTCCACACGCGCTGCCCCTTCGTGATGCCGCGCTGCCGCGAGGAGGAGCCGAAGCTGCAGGCGACCAGCGACGGCCACCTCGCCGCCTGCCACCTCCTGGACCGGGCGTGAGCGTCCTCGCCCGGCTCGGCCTGTCGCGCTGCATCAATGCCGCCGGCACCCTGACCCGCCTGGGCGGCAAGCCGATGGCGGCCGAGGTGATCGCGGCGATGGCCGAGGCCGCCAGGGTGTCGATCGACATCGCCGCCCTCCAGCAGTTCGCGAGCGAACGGCTCGCCCGGCTGCTCGGCGCCGAGGCCGGCATGGTCACCACCGGCGCCTCGGCCGCGCTGACGCTCGCCGCCGCCGCCTCGATCGCGCGCGACGACCTGGCACGCATGGCGGCGCTGCCGTTCTGTCCGCCGCCGAACGAGATCCTGCTGCCGCGCACCCACCGCTCGATGTACTCGCATGCGCTGGCCGCGGCCGGCGCCCGCCTGGTCGATCTCGGTCACAACGATCGCGGCACCGGGGCCGGCGTGCGCGGCCTCGATGCGTGGGAGATCGCCGCCGCGATCACGCCCGCGACCGCGGCCTTCGCCTTCGCCGCCACCGCCGAGACGATCCCCTCGCTGCCGGCGATCGCCGCGCTGTGCCGGGCACGCGGCATCCCCGTGATCGTCGATGCCGCTGCCCAGCTGCCGCCGCGCGACAACCTGCGCCTGCTGCTGGCGATGGGCGCCGATCTGATCGCGTTTTCCGGCGGCAAGGCGATCGGCGGGCCGCAGGCGAGCGGCATCCTCGCCGGGCGGGCCGACCTCGTCGCCAGCGCGCTCGCCCAGCAGCTCGACATGGACATCCGCGCCGAAGGTTTTTCGCCGCCGCCGCTGCTGCGACCGATGTTCGCGAAGGGCATCCCGCAGCACGGCATCGGCCGCGGCTTCAAGGCCGGCAAGGAAGAGATCGTCGGCCTGCTGGTGGCGCTCGATCGCTTTGCCGCCGGCGACGATGCGACCGACGCCGCGGCATTGCAGGCGAGGCTCCGTGCGATCGCCGCGCGCCTTGCCGGCCTCAACAGCGTGCGGGCGGAGCTCGTCGAGGGCGGGCGCGTGCCGGTGCTCGCGGTCTCGGTCGATCCCCCGGCGCGGGCGGCCGAGGCCGTGCTCGGCCTGAAGGCGCACGACCCGCCGATCCATGTCGGCGAACGGCGCGTGGCCGAGGGCACGCTGCTGGTCGATCCGCAGTCGCTGCTGGCCGAGGATGACGCGCTGCTGGCCGCGGCACTGGCGGCGGCGCTGACCGGCTGAGCCGCCGGCCCGGTCAGGGCACCGGCGCGC
>JADYYZ010000449.1 GCA_020853405.1 Acetobacteraceae bacterium | reverse complement strand
GCCGTGATCGCCTCGATCACCGCCTCGGCGACGTCGTCGGCGACCGCGACCTCGATCTTCACCTTGGGCAGGAAGGTCACGTGGTCTTCGGCGCCGCGATAGATCTCGGTATGGCCAGTCTGGCGGCCGAACCCGCGCACCTCGCTGACGCTGAGGCCGGTGACGCCGAGCGGGGTCAGCGCCTCGCGCACCTCCTCGAGCTTGAAGGGCTTGATGAGGGCCATGAGCAGTTTCATCGCGGTCCTCCTGGCGTTCGCGCGCCCGGTGCCGGACGGCCGCGGGGGACGTTCCAAGACCCATGCCAATCGCCCGCGCAGGCCGCGGGCGTTGCGGATTCCGGTGCGAGCGCGCCGCGCGGAAGCATGTCTGCACAAAAAGCGGGCAGCCGCCGGCAACCGGCGGCTGGTTGGGCGGCAGTCCGCGCGCGGTGGCGTCACACCATCGGTCGGCCGCCCGGCCGCCCGGCCGCCCGGCCGCACCGGGGCGGTCAGTCGAGCGCGGCCTCGATCCCCCCGGCACCCGGCTCCAGCGTCGCGCGCGCAAGTATCCCGCCGGACAGCACGCGCGCGGTGAAGCCGTGCTGGAGCAGGATGCGGCTGGCGAGATAGGCACGCTGGCCGGAGCGGCAGACGATCCTGATCTCGCGGTCGCGCGGCAGTTCGCCAAGCCGGCCGCGCAACTGCCCGATCGGGATGTTCAGCGCGCCGGGCACGGTCTCCACCGCCAGCTCGGCCGGGTTGCGCACATCGAGCACGAAGCCCGCGCCCCCGTCATCCCAGTGCGCGGCCGCCATGTCGCCATCGAGGATGTTGCGCGCGACCATGCCGGCGAAGTTCAGCGCGTCCTTGGCGCTGCCGAACTGCGGCGCGTAGCACAGCTCGCATTCGGCGAGGTCGTCGATGCTGGCACCCATCTGGATCGCCATCGCCAGCGTGCTGATCCGCTTGTCGGCGGCGGCGGCGTCCAGGCTGATCGCCTGGCCGCCCAGCAGCCTGCCGTCGGCGCGCCGGAACAGCAGTTTCATCGCCACCATCCTGGCACCCGGATAATAGCCGGCGTGCGCGTTCGGATAGAGATAGATTTTCTCGAAGTCGTGGCGGCCGAGCCGCCGCAGCGCCTTCTCGCTGGCGCCGGTCCAGGCCGCGGCCGCGCCGAACAGGCCGACGATGGCGGTGCCCTGGGTGCCGCGATAGGCGGCCTTGCGCCCGGCGATCACGTCGGCGGCGATCCGGCCCTGGCGGTTGGCGGGGCCGGCCAGCGCCACCAGGCTCCATTCCCCGGTGACGACATCCTGCACCTCGACCGCATCGCCGAGCGCGAAAATGTCGGGCTCGCTGGTGCGCATCGCCTGATCGACGCGGATGCCGCCGCGATCGCCGATGGCAAGCCCGGCCGCGCGCGCCAGCCCGACATCGGGCCGCACGCCGAGGCTGAGGATCACGAGGTCGGCCGGCAGCGTCCTGCCCGACCGTGTCGTGACCCTGAGCGTGCCGTTCGGCCCCGGCGCGAAGCCGGCAACGCCATCGTCAAGCACCACCCGCACGCCATGCATCGACAGGAACGATTCGACCAGGCGGGCGAACTCGCGATCGAGCGGCGCCAGCACCTGGTCGGCCAGCTCCAGCACGGTGACGTCGAAGCCGCGATGGCGCAGGTTCTCGGCCGTCTCCAGCCCGATGAAGCCGCCGCCGACGATCACCGCCCGGCGCGGCGGCTGGCGCATCTGGATGCCGGAATAGGAGTTCATGCCGGCAAGGAACAGGGTGCCGCGCTCGATCCAGGAGCGGATCTCGCGCGCATCGGGCACGGTGCGCAGCTGGAAGATGCCGGGAAGGTCGATCCCGGGCAGGTTCGGCCGGATCGGCGTGGCACCCGGCGCCAGCACCAGGCGGTCGTAGCTCTCGCTGGTCGCGGCACCGGTTCGGGTATCGCGGAGCGTGACGGTTTTCGCGCGCGGGTCGATCGCCATCGCTTCGGTGTTCGTGCGCACGTCGATCGCGAAGTTCTCGCGCAAGGTGCGCTCGCTCGCCACCAGCAGCGACGCCTCGTGCTCGATCACGCCGCCGACGTGATAGGGCAGGCCGCAATTGGCGTAGGAGACATAGGGCCCCCGCTCGACCATGACGATCCCGGCGCGCTCGTCGAGCCGGCGCAGCCGCGCCGCGCACGAGGCGCCGCCGGCGACCCCGCCGACAATCACCACTTTCATGGCGCACTCCCTTGCGGGCGGACCGCGCCCGCGATCGCCCGGAGCAGGAACTGTGCGGTGTCGCCGGCAGATTTCGCGTTGCGCCAGATCAACCGCCAGCGTGCCGCCCTTGCCGATCCCCCGGAATCGCCGACATGGTGCGCCATGACACAGACCCTGGATGTCGAAGTCGCCGTCGTCGGCGCTGGCCCCGTGGGTGCGACGCTTGCCTGCGCCCTGGCCGAGGCGGGTGTCGCGACCGCGGTGATCGACCAGGCACCGCTGCCGCCGATGGAGGAACCGGCCTTCGACGGCCGCGCCTATGCGATCGCGCGCGGCAGCCGCGAGGTGCTGGAGCACGCGGGCGTCTGGGCGCGCCTGGGCGAACACCCGTGCCCGATCACCGGCATCCGCGTCAGCGATGGCGTGCCTGGCCGTCCCGCCTCGCCCTTCACGCTCGATTTCGATCCCGCCGAGGCAGACGGCGAGCCGTTCGGCTGGATGGTCGAGGCGCGGCATCTGCGGATCGCGCTGAACGCGCAGCTGCCGCGCATCGCCAACCTCGACTGCTTCGCACCGGCCCGCATCGCCGAGGTCGCGCGGGGCGACGATGCCGCGCGGCTCAGCCTGGCCGATGGCACCACCATCACCGCCAGACTCGTCGTCGGCGCGGAGGGGCGGAACAGCCCGCTGCGCGAGGCAGCCTGCATCCGCACCACGCGCTTCTCCTATCGCCAGTCGGCGCTGGTCTGCGCGGTGGCGCACGAACGCCCGCACGGCAATGTCGCGGTCGAGCATTTCCTGCCTGCCGGGCCGTTCGCGATCCTGCCGCTCAATGATTCCGACGGCGAGCACCGGAGCGCCATCGTCTGGTCCGACCGGCCGGCGGCGGTCTCGCGCCTGCGCGAGCTCCCGGATGCCGATCTTTCCCGCGAGCTGGCCCGACGGTTCGGGACGCATCTCGGCGCGGTTGCCGTGCGCGGCCTGCGCTGGTCCTATCCGCTGTCCGTGCTGCACGCGCACCGCTACACGGGCACGCGCCTGGCGCTGGCCGGCGATGCCGCGCACGGCATCCACCCGATCGCGGGCCAGGGGCTCAATCTCGGCTTCCGCGATGCCGGCGAGCTGGCCCGCATCGTGATCGCCGCACATCTCGGCCGGCGCGACCCGGGTGCGGCGGAGACGCTGCGTGCCTATGAGCGGGCGCGGCGCGGCCCCAACCTCGCCATGCTGTTCGCGACCGACGCGCTGGACCGGCTGTTCAGCACCGACCTCGCGCCGGTGCGCCTTGCGCGCGGCCTCGGCATCGCCGCGGTCGACCGCATGCCGCGGCTGAAGCGGCTGTTCATGCGCACGGCGATGGGGCTGGGCTAGCGCCCCCGGCCTGCGCTCCCGGCATCGGGGGGTGTGGCGCCGCGGCATCGCGGCGCGGGCCTGCCCGCGCGGCCGCGAAGAATGCGATTGACTCGCAATTGCGACTCGGCGAAACATCCCCGCCTCGAAGTCCAGGGGACCAATCGCCACCATGCCCGGCCGACCGCGGCTGCTGTTCGCTGCTGCTCCTTTTGCCCTGGCCGCGGCGGCGGCGGAGCCGGCGCGCGCGCAGCAATCCCCTGCATCAGCAACCACCCAGGCCGCACCGGCACCGCCGCCTGCCGCGCCCCGACCGGCCGCGCCGGCCACCGCGCTCGATGCCGTCACCGTCACCGCCACCCGCACGCCGCAGCCGATTTCCAGCGTGCCGTCGACCGTCACCGTGATCGATGCCCAGCAGCTGGAGCGCCAGGGCGCGACGCGGCCGCAGGACATCGTGCGCTACGAGCCGGGCGTGCAGTTCTCCAACCAGCCGCTGCGCAGCGGCGGCGGCAACTTCGTGATCCGCGGCATCGGCGGCAACCGCGTGCTGGTGCTGACCGACGGCGTGCGCATGCCCGATTTCCCGGAAAGCAACATCGGCGCCGGCACCTTCACCCGCGACTTCACCGACCTGGAATCGGTCCGCCGGGTCGAGATCGTGCGCGGCCCGGCATCCGCGCTCTATGGGTCGGATGCGATCGGCGGCGTGGTGAACTACATCCTGAAGGACCCGCGCGACTACCTGATCGGCGAGCGCACCGCCTATGGCGCGGCGCGGTTCGGCTTCAGCGGCGCCGACCAGTCCTATACCGGCGCCGTCACCGGCGCCGCCGTGGCCGGCAGCACGGAGTTCATGGGCCAGCTGGTGCAGCGCTTCGGCGCCGAGCTCACGCCGAACGGCAACCTCACGCCGAACCCGCAGAGCTACACCACCACCTCGTTCCTGGCGCGCGGCCTCTATCGTGCCTCCGACAACGATCTGCTGCGGCTGACCGGCCAGTACCTGCTGCGCCAGACCGACACCAGCATCTGGACCGACCGCGCCACCACGCCGGGCTTCGGCGGCGGGCCGCCGACCACCATCCAGAACAGCAACGGCGAGGACGATTCGAAACTCGGGCGGCTGCAGTTCGACTATGTCCGCACCGCGCCCGTGCTGTTCGCCGACAGCCTGGAGATGCACCTGGCCTGGAACCGGCTGGACCGGCGCGAGCAGACCACGCAGCAGCGGTTCGTCGGATCCGCCAACCCGTGGACCACGCCGCCGAACCGGCTCCGCTATTCGGATACAAGCCAGGAGCAGGATCTGGGCAGCGGCGACCTCGTGTTCCGCTCGGCCGTTCCGGTCTTCGGCGTGACGCAGAACCTGACCTATGGCGCAAGCGTGGTCTACACCAGCACCTCGCGCCCGCGGAACCGCACCGAGACCAACCTCGCGACCGGAAGCTCGACCAGCACGGTCGCGGGCGAGACCTACCCGAACAAGAACTTCCCCGACACCACGACCTGGCAGACCGGCCTTTATCTGCAGGACGACATGACGATCGGGCGGTTCAACATCGTCGGCGGCGTGCGGCTGGACTGGTACAGCCTGACACCGCACCCCGATGCCGACTTCATGCGCTCGGCCCAGACGGGTCTTGCCACCCAGGTGCAGCCGATCGACGAGTTCGCGGTCTCGCCCAAGCTCGGCCTCACCTACAACCTCACCGACATCCATTCGATGTACGGACAGTATGCGCGCGGCTTCCGCGCACCGCCCTACGACACCGCCAATTTCGGCTTCCGCAACCTCGTGTTCGGCTACGAGATCCTGCCGAACGGCAACCTGAAGCCGGAATACGTCGACAGTTTCGAGGCCGGCGCGCGCGGCAACTATCCGGGCGGCTCGTCGTGGCAGGTCGCGGCCTACTACAACCGCTACACCGATTTCATCAGTTCGCAGGTCATCGGCACCGTCGGCGGGCTGCAGCAGTACCAGTACCGCAACCTCGGCAATGTCGAGATCTACGGCGCCGAGGCGCGCGGCGAATGGCGCTTCGCCGAGGATTTCAGCCTGCGCGCCGCCGCGGCCTACGCGCATGCCGAGGATCTCGACCTCCACCAGCCGGTCGATGGCGTGCCGCCCTTCACGGTCTTCGCCGGCCTTTCCTGGCAGGCGCCGGAGGGCCGCTTCGAGGGGCTGGGCGCAGAGGCCAACGTCACGGGTGCCGCGGCATACACCCGCACCAGCAGCCCGGGCATGTTCAAGGCGCCAGGCTACGCGGTGCTCGACCTGCTGGTGAGCTACGACTTCCGGCGGAACTTCACGCTCAATGCCGGGCTGTTCAACGTCACCAACACGAAATACTTCCTGGCCTCCGACATCTCCGGCGTGGCGGCCAACAACCCGCTGCTCGATCTCTACGCGCAGCCGGGCCGCTACCTCGCCTTCAACCTGACCGCGCGATACTAGATGGCGCTCGCGCTGCCCGAGGCAGGCTGGGCTCCGCCGCCCGCCGAGGGCGGGGCGATCGCCGTGCCGCTGGTCGCGGCCGTGCTGCTGCATGGCGCGATCGGGGCGCTGCTCGTGCTCGGCGTGATCTGGGCGCGCGAGATCCCCGAACCGGCCGGCGGGCTGGTGGTGGAGCTGGTGTTCGCCGCACAAGATGGCGCGCCGGCCGAGCCGCCGCTTACGCCGCTGCCGCTTGCCGACGAGCCCCGGGCGCCTTCCGATGCGGTGGCGATGATGGCGCCGGTCGACGAACCACCGCCGGTGCTCGCCGTTCCGCAGCCCGCACCGGCGGCGCCCGCCGTACCGGCCGCGCCGGCCGCGCCGGTCGAACAGGAACCGCTCGACCCGATCCTGGAGCCGCCGCCGATGCTCGCGATGGTGCCGGCCGCACCACCCCTTGCCGCCGCGCCACCGCCCGACCAGGCGCCGGCCGAGCCGGTCGAGGCGCCACCGCCGCCCGTCGAGGCGCCCGCCGCCCCGCCGCCTGCGCCGGTACCTCCCCAGGCATCAGCCGCACCCGCCGCGCCGCGCGCGCGACCGACACAGCCGACGTCACCGTCGCACCCGCGCCCCCTGTCGCGCAGCCAGGCCGGAACGCAGGCGGCGGGCGGGGCGGCGGCCGATGCGCCCGCCAGCATGGGCGCGCCTGCGGAACCGCCAGGGCCGCCGCTGATCACCACCCCCCGCTTCCGCCACCCGCCGCGGCCGCCCGAGTATCCACGCCGCGCGGTCGAGCTCGATCTCAGCGGCACGGTGGTGGTCCGCGCCCTCCTCGATCCTGCCGGCACCCCGCGCGAGACGCGCGTGCACCGCTCCTCGGGCCACCCGATCCTCGATGCGGCCGCCGTCGCGGCCGTGCGTCGCTGGGCGTTCGAGCCGGCGAGCGTGGGTG
>JADYYZ010000448.1 GCA_020853405.1 Acetobacteraceae bacterium | reverse complement strand
TGCCGCCGACCGGGTATTCCGCCCGGTTGGTCCAGAAACGCTCGACGCTGCCGTCGGCATGCTTCAGCAGGATGGTGAAAAGCGTCGCGCCGATCGCCGCGCACATTGCCGCTTCCAGGGCGCGGAAGGTTGCCCGCGGCTGGTCGGAATCGGCAAGGCTTGCGGCAACCAGGCCAAGCTGCGCCAGCGGGTCGGGTCGGGTCATGCGGGGGGCACCTTGTGCACGTGAAGACGTTCGGGAAACAGCCCCTGGGGCGCGAAGCGGAGCACCACGATCAGCGACAGCCCGATCAGGAATTCACGCAGGGCGGCGACCTGCACCGGCTTGAGAAAGCCGATGCCGCCGACCACGAAGCGCATCGATTCCATGAAGAACACCACCAGCAGGCTGCCCGCCAGCGCCCCGGTATTGCTGCCGGTGCCGCCGGCTGTCAGCGCCAGCACGACATAGATGGTGATCAGCGGCACGAACCCGTCCGGCGCGATATAGGCGTTGTAGTGGCCATAGAGCGCGCCGGCGAGGCCGATGATCGCCGCCCCCACCGCGAACACCTGGAGCTTGAACGCCAGCACGTTCTTGCCGGCGACCGCGGCCACCTGCTCGTCGTCGCGGATCGCGCGCAGCACCCGCCCATAGGGCGAGAAGCGGATGCGCTGGCAGACCAGGAAACTGAGCCCGACCGCGACCGCGGCGATGCCAAGGTAGATCAGGTTGAAGGTCTGCGGGGGAACGCTGCCGCGCCAGGGGCCGGGAATGCCGGAGATGCCGTCGGTGCCGCCGGTCAGCCAGATCTCGTTCGAGCCGACCAGGCGCACGATCTCGGCAAAGCCGAGCGTGACGATGGCAAGATAGTCGCCCTTCAGCCGCGCCACCGTCAGTGCCACCAGGCAGCCGGCCAGCGCGGTCAGCACGGTGGCGGCAACCCACCCGGCGGGGATCGGCAGCTCGAAATGCCGCCGCGTCAGCATCGCCGAGACATAGGCGCCGAAGCCGAAGAACCCGACGATGCCGAGATTGATCATCCCGGCCATGCCCCAGATCAGGTTCAGCCCCAGCGCCATCATGCCGTAGAAGGCAGCGAAGACCAGCATGGCGACGATGTAGTTTTCCATTCAGTACGCCCGTTCGCCCAGGATGCCGCGCGGGCGGAAACTCAGCACCACCAGGATGGCGACGAACCCGACCGCGGTGCGGTAGCTGGCATCGAGCACCAGCAGCGACAGTTCCTCGCCGATGCCGACCACGGCCGCCCCCACCACGGCGCCGGGGATGCTGCCCAGGCCGCCCACCACGGCGGCGGCGAAGATCGACAGCACGGCGCGGAAGCCGGTGAGCGGGTCGATCGAGGTATCGAGCCCCAGCAGCATGCCGCCGACACCCGCCAGCCCCATGCCGATGAAATTGGCAAGCCGGGCGACGGTCTCGGCATTGACGCCCTTGATCGCGGCCAGCGGCGCGTTGTCGGCGACCGCGCGCATCATCTTGCCGGTGCGGGTGAAGGCCAGGAACAGGAACAGCACGGCCATCACGGCCACGCCGACGGCCGCGTTCTCCAGCTGCTGGGGGCCGACGCGCACGAACGCGAAGCCGAGGTCGAAGCGCCAGTCGCGATAGACCGGCAGGTCATAGCCGCGCAGGTCGTTGCCGAAGGAAAATCGCACCACGTTCTCGAGCGCGATGGTCAAAGCCACCGCGGCGATCGCGGCGGTCAGCGGCCCGCCCTGGCGCAGCAGCGGCCGCAGCGCCACCTCGTGGCAGGCAACCCCCGACAGCGCCGGCACGACGAAGGCGAACAGCAGGCTGGCGAAGGCGGGCCAGCCGAACGTCACGTTCGCGACCAGCCCGGCATAGGCGCCGATGGTGGCGTGGCTTGCGACCGTGAAGTTGGCGTAGCGCAGCACCGCATAGACCGCGGTGAAGCCGATCGCCGGCACCGCCAGGATGGTGCCCTGCACCATCCCGTTGATGACGAGCTGCGGCAGCTCCTCGAGGATGTCCACGCTGGGCGCGCGCGCGCGCGTGCCTCAGCCGATGCGCAGTGTGCGCTGCTTCGCGTTCTCGGCGATCTCGTAGCGGAACGGGCAGGTCAGGATGTCGCCGATCTCGTCGAAGTCGCAGGCGCCCGATGCGCCCTCGTAGTTGATGTCCTTGCCCTCGCGCAGCAGTTTCAGGCCGACCAGCACGTCGTCCACCTTCTCGCCCGTGCCCTGGCTGATCCTGCGCACATTGGCGCGGATCGCCTCGGCGGTGGCGGCGCCGGCCTTGGCGATCGCCAGTATGGCCAGGGCAGCGTGGTCGTTGGTCTGGCAGGAATAGGGGTCGGGGTCCTGGGTGCCGAGCAGCGCCTGCAGCCGCTTGAAGGCGGGGCTCGCGACCGCCGGGCTCGGCGCCCAGGTCAGCGTGCCGTTGGTCACCTCGGCCGGCAGGCTTTCCAGCAGTTTCGCGTTCACCGCATAGGCCGCCGCCACCTTGCCGCCGGTGAAGCCGGCGCGGAACAGTTCGCGCAGCAGGATCGTGACATCGGGCGTGTAGCCGTTCAGGAAGATGAAGTCGGGGCGCGTGCGCAGCGCCTGGTCCACCTCGGAGCGGAAGGTGGTCTTGTCGCGGTCATAGATCACCTGGCCGGCGACCGAACCGCCGTATTTCGGCATCTCGGCTTCCAGGGTGATGCGGTTGGGTTCGGCGAACGGCGTCTGGGCGGCCAGGATGAAGATCTTCTTCGCGCCACGCTCGCCCAGGAACTCGGCCAGCTTGGTGATCTGCAGCGTGCTGTTGGGCTGGGTGCGGATGATGTAGCCGTTGTGCGGCAGCCTGGTGATGCTGTCGGCACCGCTGACGGTGAACAGCATGGTCTTGCTTTCCCAGGCCAGCGGCGCGACCGCGGTGGTCACGGCACTTGCCCAGGTGCCCATGATGGCGACCACCTTGTCGACGTCGATCAGCTTGCGCGCCGCCCGCACGGCGGCATCGGGGTTGGTCTGGGAATCCTCGCCGTAGAGCTGGATGCGCCTGCCCAGCACGCCGCCCTGGTCATTGACCGCGCCCACCACGCCCTCGATCGCGCGGCGCATGCTGGGGCCATAGGGGCCGCCGGGTCCGGTCAGCGGCGTCAGCGTGCCGAGCCGGATCGGCTCGCCCCCTTGGGCGCGCGCGATCGCAGGTGCCATCAGCGGCAGGCCCAGCACTGGAAGGGCGGCGCCAAGCAGCGCGCCGCGGCGGGTGATGGTCATATCGCAAGCTCCCTGTTCGATCCGTTTGCGGAGTCTGCAAGCACTGCGCGGGCTTCAATGCAAGCCCAGAAATATGCGCCGCACCTCGGGATCGGCCGACAACTCCGCCGCCGGCCCGGTGCGGGCGTTCATGCCATCGACCAGGATGTAGGCGCGCCTCGCCACCTCCAGCGCCTCGACCGCGTTCTGCTCGACCATCGCGATCGCGAGCCCCTCGCGGTTGATCGCGACGATCGACTCGAACAGGCTTTCGGCGGCGACCGGCGACAGGCCGGCGCTCGGCTCGTCCAGCAGCAGCACGCGCGGCTCGACCATCAGCGCCATCGCCATCGCCAGCACCTGGCGCTGCCCGCCCGACAGCGTGCGCGCGGCATGGCGGCGCTTCTCGGCCAGCATCGGGAAACGCTGGAACAGTGCCTCGATGCGTCCGGGCGCTCCCTTGGGATCGACGAAGCCCCCGATCTCGAGATTCTCGCGCACGCTCATGCTGGGGAAGACATTGGCTTCCTGCGGCACGAAGGCGACGCCGGCGGCGCAGATCTTCCGCGCCGGCCAGTTGGTGATCGGCGTGCCGTCGAGCGCGATCGTGCCTTCGCTGGCCGAAAGCAGCCCGGCGATGGTCTTGAACAGGGTGCTTTTGCCGGCCCCGTTGGGGCCGATCACCGCCACCAGCTCGCCCTTGTGCACCTCGAGGTCGACGCCCTTCAGCACGCGGTCGGCGGCCGAGTAGCCGGCGACCACGGCCTTCGCGGCGAGCACGGCCTTCGCGGCGAGCACCGGCGGCTCAGCCATGCTTGCGCCTGCCCATGTAGGCTTCCTGCACGCGCGGGTCCTCGGCCACGGTGCGGAACGGGCCTTGTGCCAGGTTCCGCCCTTCCGCCATCACGATCACCGGGTCGCACAGGCGCAGCACGGCGTCCATGTGGTGCTCGATGATCAGGAAGGTCAGCCCGTCCGCCTTGAGCCGCAGCAGGTGGTCGCCGATCTCGACCGCCAGCGCCGGGTTCACGCCGGCGATCGGCTCGTCGAGCATGATCATGCGGGGTTCGGCCATCAGCGCGCGGCCGATCTCCAGCAGTTTCTTCTGGCCGCCCGACAGCGCGCTGGCCGGGTTGTTGGCGACCCGCAGCAGGTTCAGCCGCCGCGCGATTTCGACCGCGCGCTCGTACAGGGCCTGTTCGCGAAGCGCCACCGCAGGGTGGCGCAGCACCGCCCGCCACAGCGATTCGCCCGGCTGGCGCGCGCCGTACAGCATCAGGTTCTCCAGCACCGACAGGCGGGGAAAGCCGCGCGCGATCTGGAAGGTGCGCACCAGGCCAAGCCCCGTGATCCGGTCGGGCCGGGCGCCGGTGATGTCGTGCCCGTCGAAGGTCACGCTGCCGGAATCGGGAGGAATCGTGCCGGAGATGCAGTTGAACGCGGTGGTCTTGCCGGCCCCGTTCGGGCCGATCAGCGCGGTGATCGTGCCGGCAGCCACCTCCATGTCCACGCCCCGCACGGCATGGACCCCCCAGAACGACTTGCCGAGGCCCCGCACTTCAAGAAGCGCCATGGCGGCAGGCTGGCATGCTGGCCCGGCCCGATCAACGGCCCGATCAACGGCCCGATCAACGGCCCGATCAACGGCCCGATCATCGCCGGAGTGTGCGCGATGGCGCTGTCCCGGCTAGTTTATCGCCATGCGCCTTCGGCGATCCCGACCCGACGCCCCGCCCGGCCCCGGTTCCGCCGGGCAGGGGCGGCTCCTGCTGCCGGTGCTGCTGGCGCTGCTGCTGGCGGTGGCGGCGCTCGGCATGACCTATTTCTCGTTCCACGCCAACCGCCGCGACGCGCTTCGGCTGACCGACGATACGCTCGGCCTGCTCGAGGAGCGGATCATCGCCGAGGTCAGCGCGTTCCTGTCGGTGCCGGAGCGTGCGCTGCAGATCCTGGCCGAGTTCGCGGGCGAACGCGCGATCCTGCCGCACGAGCGCGGGGCAGCGGTCGAATCCGCGACCGCGCTGCTGCGGGTGGCGCCGATGCTGGCGCTGGTCGGCTTCGCCGACGCCGACGGCAACTGGCTGATGGTCCGCCGCGACCCCGACACCGGTGCGCTCGAAACCAAGACCGTGGCCATGGAAGGCGGCACGCGCCGGGTCTTCTGGACCCGCCGGCCGGCCCCCGATGCGCCGCCGGTGACCGAGGACGACCCCGATGACCGCTTCGATCCCCGCACCCGCCCCTGGTGGCGGCTTTCGCAGGCGCATGCGGGGGTTTCCTGGACCGACCTCTATGTCTTCTTCACCGACCGCCAGCCAGGCGTGACCGCGGTGCGGCCGCTGCCGAAAGGAGCGATCCCGGGCGCCGTGATGGTCGATGTGCGGCTTTCCAGCCTGTCGGAATTCCTGTCGCGGCTGACCGTGGGGCATAGCGGGCGGGCCCTGCTGCTCGACGGCGAGGGGCGGCTGGTCGCGGTCGGCGATCGGGTGCGCCAGGTCGAGGTCGAGGGGGATACGCTGTCGCCGGCCCGTCTTCATCAGCTGGGCGATCCGGTTCTGACCCGCGCCTTCGATCTGTTCCGGGCCCAGGGTCCGGGCAGGCGGTTCGTCGATCTCGACGGCGAACGCTACATCATGCTCGCCGCCCGCCTGCCCGCGACCGGACACAGCTGGAACCTGCTGATGGTGGTGCCGCAGGATGATTTCATCGGCTTCGTGCGGCGCAACAGCCTGATGGTGCTGGCGATGGCGATGGGGGTGGTGCTGCTGGCGATGCTGCTGGCCGCTTATGCGATCGGCCAGTACCGCCGCACCCAGCGCGCCACTGCCCTGCTGCTGGCCGAGCGTCGGCGGCACGAGGCCGAGACCCTGCTCTATGCCGAACTGGCGGCTGCCGCCCAGCTTGGGGCCGTGCTCGCGGTGCTGGGCCGAGCCTTGGCTGCGCGGCGCACCGGCTTCTGGCGCCTCGCCGACGGCGCCCAGGCGCTCTATTGCGAGGCGCAGTTCGATGCCGCCGCCGGCAGCCAGGGCGGCGGCATCACGCTGCGCCGCAGCGAGGCGCCGAAACTTTTTGCCGCGATCGAGGCGGGCGCCGTTCTCGAGGCCGCCGATGCCGCTTCCGATCCGCGCACCGCCGAACTCGCGCGCCTCTATCTGCGCCCGGTCGGGGCGCGTGGCGTGCTGACGGTGCCGGTGCAGGCGCCGGTGCCGGTGTCGGTGCAGGCCGGCCGGTCCGGCCCGCCGCTGGGCGTGCTGATGGTCGAGGATGCCGGCGCCGGCGAGGCACGCGCGCAGCCCTTCGCCGCGTCCGCCGCCCAGGCGGTCGCGCGGATGGCGGGAGCGCCCGCTGCCACGACCGCCGCGGGCGCTGCCCTCGTCGCCGCGGGGCGGGCGCGCGGCCAGGCGCTGAAGGCGCGCATCGAGGCGCAACTGGCGGCCGGCGTCGCGGCGGCGACGGACCGGGACGAAACCGGATTGCGCCTGTTCCCGAGCCTTGCGGTACTCTACCTCGCCCTCACCGACGACATGGCGGTGATCGCCGCGCGCTGCGAGGACGGCGAGACCCTGATCGCACGGATCAGGCGGACGGTGCTTTCCGCCGCCACCGCCGGCGGCATCACCTGCGTCCGGGCATTGGGCGAGCGGGTGATGCTGGCCGACGGCTTCGACGGCGACGACAAGGCAGCGGTGCGCCGCCTCTGCGACGTCGCGGTGGCGATCCAGGACCGGCTGACCGATGCCTTCACCGATGCCGGCCTCGGCCTCGAGTTCCGCATCGGTCTCGATCTCGGCCCGGCCGTGGGCAGCCGCAGCGGCGATGTCGGGGGCGCGGTGGGGGCGGCGGTGGGGGGCGGCAGGGACTGGAACATCTACGGCGAAGCGGTCGGTGCCGCGGCAAGCCTCGCCGAGACCGCGCCGCCGGGCGCGATCCAGGTCAGCGAGACGGCGCACGAAATACTGGCCGCCGAATACCTGCTGCGCCCGCGCGGCCGCTTCTTCGTGCGCGATACCGGCGAGATCGGCACCTGGCTGGTGGCCGGCCATGCCTGAGCCGGCACGCGGGTCGGACCGGCCATGAGGCGCGCCATCCCGGATCCGGTCCGGCTGCTGGAAGCCATCGGCCGCCCGCTGGTGGCCGGCATCGACTGGGTGCTGACCGCGCTCGGGCTGGCCGCGCGGGCACTCGCCGCCGCCCCCGACCTGGTCCGCGCGCCGATGCGCCAGGAGTTCCAAAGAAGCCTCCGCCTGGCGATGCAGGGAAGCCTTGCGCACGTGGCGCTGTTCTCGCTGCTGCTCGGCATGACGCTGATCGGCCAGGCCCTGTACTGGTTGACGCTGGCCGGGCAGAGCGGCCTCGTGCGGACGCTGATGGTCGATGCCCTGACGCGCGAGGCAGCGCCGGTGCTGGTCGCGATGGTGCTGCTGGCGCGCGTCGGCACCGGCACGCTGATCGAGCTCGCGGCAGTGCGCACCGGGCCGGCCTGGCGGGGGCTGCACGGCCAGGGCATCGATCCGTTCCGGCTGCTCGCGGCACCGCGCGCCTTCGCCACGGCCGCGGCCGGCCTCGCGCACACCGTGATCGCGGTCGCGATCGCCTCGCTCGGCGGGCATCTGACCGCGCTCGCGCTGGGCGCCAGCACGCTGCGTCCGGTGCACTTCCTGGCCAGCGTGCTGGACGGCATGTACATCCAGGATTTCCTGCTGGTGGCGCTGAAGGGTCCGGTGCTGGGCTTCACCGCCACCTTCTGCACCGCGATCGTCGCGCTCGCCTCGGTCGAGCTCGCGCGGGAGCCCGCGAAACTGGTGCAGCGGGGCCTCGCGCTTGGCGCGACCAGCGTCATCGCCGTCTCGCTGCTGCTGAGCACGCTGCTGTGAGCGGCCTGCGATGAACGAGCCCATCCTTGCGTTCGCCGAGGCGCGGCTTTCGCTCTCCGGCCGGGCCGGCGGGCGCGTCAGCGCGCCGATCACGCTGGCGCTGGCGCCGGGCAGCCTGGTCGTGGTCGACCCGCAGGGTGCCGAGGAGTCGGCGATGCTGGCCGATGCCTGCGCAGGGCTGGTCGCCCCCCTGGCCGGCACCGTGCGGTTCCGGGGCCGCGACTGGCAGGCGATGGGCGCGGCGGAAGCGAACGAGGCGCGGGCCGAGATCGGCCATTGTTTTGCCGGCGGCGCGTGGCTCGGTCATCTCTCGATGCTGGAGAACCTGACCCTCGCGCAGCGCTTCTACGGCAGGATCGCCGAGGCGGCCCTGCTCGCCCAGGCAACGCAGCTCGCACGCCTGTTCGGCCTGCCCGGCGTGCCGACCGGCCGGCCCGGCACGCTCGACCGCGCCGACCTTGCGCGCGCGAGCCTGGTGCGCGCCTTCCTCGGCAGGCCCGCGCTGGTGGTGCTGGAAGAACCGCGCCACGACCTGCCGCCGGCGATCACCGCGCCACTGGTGCAGGCGGCGCGGCGGGTGCGCGACCGCGGCGGCGCGGTGCTGTGGCTGACCGAGGGCAGCCTGCTGGGGGAGGCCGGCATCCCGGCCGATGCGCGCTATCGCCTGGCCGGCGGCAGGCTGATCCCCGCTCGCGCCGAGCGCGCCGCATGATGAAACTGCGCGACCCGCGGCCGAGCCGGCCGGCACCCGATCTCGGCGATGAAGCGGGCAGCCTGCGCCGCGCCAACCGCGTCGCCGGGCTGCTGGTGCTGCTGGCGGTCGGGCTGCTGGTCGCGGCGGCACTCCAGGGCAACCTGGTGCGCGGCTGGCTGAACCCGCCCTACCAGCTGCGCGTGATTCTGCCCGAGAACGGTGTCGCGGGCCTCTCCGTGGGCGGCGAGGTGCAGGTGCTGGGGATCACGGTCGGCCGGGTCAGCCGCATCGTCATCGAACCCGACCGGCCGCTGCTGGCCGAGGCCAACATCGAGCGGGGGGCGTCGAACTTCATCCGTGCCGACAGCCACGTCTTCATCCGCCGCCAGTTCGGCGTCGCCGGCGCTGCCTTCCTGGAGGTGACGCGCGGCAGCGGTGCCCCGCTCGACTGGGACTACGCGGTGCTGACCGCCGAGACCGACCGCAGCGCCGGCCAGAATCTCGATCAGCTGATCCAGGACCTGCGCGAACAGATCGTGCCGCTGATCGAGGATATCGGCCGCACCGCGCGCAACGTCGCGACCATCACCGAGGGGCTGGCCTCGCCCACCGGGCCGATGAACAGCACGCTTGCCGCGCTGCAGGACACCGCCCAGCGCATCCAGCGCGGCGAGGGCAATGTCGGCCGGCTGCTGGTCGACGAAAGCCTGATCGGCGAGGTCGAGACGATGATCGCGCACGCCAGCACCATCACTGCCGAACTGCAGTCGGTCGCGCGCGCGCTGGCCGACCCGCAGCAGGGCGTGCCAGGCATCACGCGGCGCGCCAACGAAGCGGTGGGCAACGTCGCCCAGGCCAGCCGCCAGGCGCCGACCATGGCGCGCGACGTGCGGGTTTCGGCCGCCGCGCTGCCGGCGCTGCTGACCCAGGTGCAGCAGGCGAGCCTCGAGCTGGAGCGGCTGCTGGTCGCGATCCGCGCCCACCCGCTGATCGGCGGCGGCCGCCAGAACGACCCGCCCGAACGCCTGCCGCCGAGCGAGGTGCGGCCATGAGGGCACTGCTCCTGGCGGCGCTGCTGGCGCTGCTTGCGGGCTGCGGCGCCCGCACGCTGCCGCCGGAGCCGCCCGATGCCGAACTCGCGCGGCTGTCGCGCACCGGCCAGCTGGCGTTCCGTCAGGGCCGGATCGACCAGGCGGCGACACTGTTCCGCGAGGCATTGGCACGCGCACGCACCCGCGACGACAGCGCGGCGATCGCCGACCAGGCGATCAACCTTTCGGTTGCCGAGCTGCGACGGTTCGACAACGCGGCCGCCCGCGACGTTGCCCAGGAAGGCCGCCAGGAGATGCGGCGGCGCGGCGCGCCGGTGCCGCCGGAGCTGCTGCTGGTCGAGGCGACCGCGCGCTGGCGGCTGGGTGATCCCGGAGCCGAGGCGCTGGCGCGTGCGGCCACCGCCAGCCCGGCAACGGCGCCCCGCGCCTGGTTCGTGCTGGGCCTGATCGCCGCCGACCGGCGCGATGCAGCGGCGCTTGCCGCCGCGCGGCAGGCCGCGACCGACCCGGGCGATGCCGCCGAACTGGAGGCGCGCGCGCTGCTGCTGGGCGCTGATCCGGCCGGCGCGAAGAGGGCCTTCCTGCGTGCCGCGAACCTGCGCCAGGAGACGCTGGACTATGCGGCGATGGGCCGCGCGCTGGCCGGTGCCGCCGCCGCCG
>JADYYZ010000447.1 GCA_020853405.1 Acetobacteraceae bacterium | reverse complement strand
GCAGACGGCGTGTTCCTGGAACAGCTCGAGCACGACCCCGCGAAGTTCCTGCCCGAGACCATCGACGACGGCGCGGACGGCGACGTGGTGCGGATCGACCTCACCCGGCCGATGAGCGAAATCCGCGCGGCACTCTCCAGGCATCCGGTGAGGACGCGGCTGTCGCTTAACGGCCCGATGGTGGTCGCGCGCGACATCGCGCACGCAAAGATCCAGGAGCGGCTGGATCGCGGCGAGGGCATGCCGCAGTATCTGAAGGACCACCCGGTCTATTACGCCGGCCCCGCCAAGACCCCGCACGGCATGCCGACCGGCGCCTTCGGCCCGACCACGGCCGGCCGCATGGACAGTTACGTCGATGCGTTCCAGGCGGCCGGCGGTTCGTTCGTGATGCTGGCCAAGGGCAATCGTTCGCGCGCGGTGCGCGATGCCTGCAGGAAGTACGGCGGCTTCTATCTGGGCAGTGTCGGCGGCCCTGCGGCCAGGCTCGCGCAGGACTGCATCCGGAAAGTGGAGGTGCTGGAATTTCCCGAGCTCGGCATGGAGGCGGTCTGGCGGATCGAAGTCGAGGATTTCCCCGCCTTCATCGTCACCGACGACAAGGGCAACGATTTCTACGAGGGCCTGGTGTGAGCCGCAACGCCGCGCTGGAAGCGGCCGCACGCCGCTTCGGCGCGGCCTGGGCGAAGCCCGGCCATCGCGGCGTCCGGTGCATCGAAGCCTCGCGCTGGCGGGAGGGAAACTGGCAGCGCAAGGCATTCCACGCCACCATCGCCGCGGGCACGTGATCGCCCGCCAGAAGCAGGGGAGCGTCCGATGCTGTTCATGGTCATGGAAACGTTCCGCGACGGCAACCCGCTGCCTGCCTATCGCCACCTGCGCGACCAGGGCCGCGGCCTGCCCGATGGGCTGGAATATGTCGACAGCTGGATCACTGCCGACCTTCGCACCTGCTTCCAGCTGATGCGCACCAAGGATGCCTCGCTGCTGCAGCAATGGGTGCTGCACTGGCAGGATGCCGGCATCGAGTTCCAGATCGTGCCTGTGGTGCACAGTTCCGATACCCGCGAAGTCGCTGCCCCCTTCCTTGACAGGGCCTGAGACGATGACCCGCCAGCTGATCTCCTCCGGCTCGAAGTTCGAAGACGAGATCGGATATTCGCGCGGCGTCGTCGTCGACAATGAATGGGTCTTCCTGTCCGGCACCACCGGCTACGACTATGCCGCGATGACCATCGCGCCCGACGTGGTCAGCCAATGCGAGCAGACGCTCTCCAACATCCAGGCCGCGCTGGCCAAGGCCGGCGCCTCGATCGATGACGTGGTGGAAGCCTGGTACATCGTGCCGAACCCGGCCGACTGGCCGCCCTGCTGGCCGGTGCTGAAGAAATGGTTCGCCACCGCCCGGCCGACCAGCACGCTGTTCCACGCCGCGCTCGCGACGCCCGAGATGAGGATCGAGATCAAGGTGACCGCGAAGCGCGGCAGTTCCGCCGCCCCCGCCTCCACCGGCATTGCGATCGAGCGGCTGGATCACCTGGTACTGACCTGCACCGACCTGGAGGCGAGTGCCGCCTGGTACGGGCGCGTGCTGGGCATGGCGCGCGAGCTGTTCGGCCCCGACAACCGGGTGGCGCTGCGATTCGGGCGCCAGAAGATCAACCTGCACCAGGCGGGCCGCGAGTTTTCCCCCCGCGCGCGCATCGCGCTGCCGGGGTCGGTGGATCTCTGCTTCATCGCGGCGGCGAAGCCCGATGCCGTGCTTGCGCATCTCGCCGCCCAGGGCGTCACGGTCGAGCTGGGGCCGGTGCAGAAGACCGGCGCGACCGGGCCGATCACGTCGGTGTATGTGCGCGACCCCGACGGCAACCTGATCGAGATCGCAAGCTCCGACCCGTAGCAGGCGCCGGCGCTGCCGACGCGAAAGGACCCTGCCATGACCACCCGCACCGAAACCGACAGCCTGGGCACGATCGAAATCGCCGCCGACGCGCTGTGGGGTCCGCAGACCGAACGCGCGCGCCGCCTGTTCGCGATCGGCAGCGAGAAATTCCCTTCCGAACTGATCCGCGCGGTCGGCATCCAGAAGCGCGCGGCGGCCCGGGCCAACCTGAAGCTCGGCGAACTGCCCGAGCCCACCGCCCGGCTGATCGACCAGGCTGCCGGCGAGGTGATGGAAAACCGGCTGGACGCGCATTTCCCGCTGCATGTCTGGCAGACCGGCAGCGGCACCCAGACCAACATGAACGCCAACGAGGTGATCTCCAACCGCGCCGCCCAGCTCGCCGGCAAGCAGGTGGGTGAGCGCAGCGTGCACCCGAACGACCACGTCAATCGCGGCCAGAGCTCCAACGATTCGTTCCCCGCGATCATGCACATCGCCGCCGCCGAGGCGGTGGAGCGAAGGCTGATCCCCGCACTCGCGACGCTGCACGAGTCCCTGGCGCGCCGTGCCACGGAATGGGCCGAGCTGATCAAGATCGGCCGCACCCACCTGATGGACGCGGTGCCGGTGACGTTCGGTCAGGAATTTTCCGCCTATGCGCGCCAGGTCGAGCTCGGCATCGCGCGCCTGCAGGATACGCTGCCCCGGCTGTGGCCGCTGGCACAGGGTGGCACCGCGGCCGGAACCGGCCTCAACACGCACCCCGACTTCGCCGAGACCTTCGCGGCCGAGGTGGCCGAGCTCACCGGCCTGCCATTCGTTGCCAACACCAACCCGTCCGAGGGGATGGGCGCGCACGACGCGCTGATGGAACTCTCCGGCCAGATGAACGTGATCGCGACCGCGCTGAACAAGATCGGCAATGACATCCGCATGCTGGGCAGCGGCCCGCGGGCCGGCCTTGCCGAACTGATCGTGCCGGCCGACGGGCTTTCCAGCTCGATCATGCCGGGCAAGACCAACCCGACGCAGTGCGAGGCGCTGACCATGGTCGCGGCCCAGGTGATGGGCAACAATGTCGCGGTCACGGTGGGGGCGGCGCAGGGCCAGCTCGAGCTCAACGTGTTCAAGCCGGTGATCATCCACAACGTGCTGCAGTCGGCCCGGCTGCTCGCCGACGCCGCGGAGAGTTTCGCCGCGAACATGGTCGACAAGCTCGAACCGAACCGCCCGATGATCGAACGCCACCTGGCCAACAGCCTGATGCTGGTCACCGCACTGAACCCGCATATCGGCTACGACAGGTCGGTCAGGATCGCGAAGAAGGCGCTGGCCGAGCACATCACGCTGCGCGAGGCGGCGGCGGCACTCGGCTACGTGACGCCCGAGGATTTCGACCGCTGGGTCGATCCGCGCGCGATGCTGAAGCCGCATGCAGGGCAACCGGCCGGCGGATGACGCGCGGCCACCTGGTGAAGCGCAGCCTGCGCATCGCCGGCCACCGCACCTCGGTCGCGCTGGAACCCGCCTTCTGGGCGGTGCTGGAGCGGATGGCCGCGCACCGGCGCGCGAGCCTTGCCGCGATGGTCGCCGAGATCGACGCGGCGCGCGATCCCCGCGTGCCGCTTGCCTCGGCGCTTCGCCTCGCCGCGCTCGCCGCACCCGGCGGCTGATACGCCTGG
>JADYYZ010000446.1 GCA_020853405.1 Acetobacteraceae bacterium | reverse complement strand
GCCTCGGCTTCCGACGGCGAGGGTACCCCGGGCGCCGCGGCCTGGCGGGCCGGGCGGGCCTGCAGCAGCATGAAGGCGGGAACGGCATCGCCGAAGCCGCGCACCGGCGCCTCGGCCTCGGGTGCGCGTTCGGGCTGGTCCGGCTTCACCGCGCGCTTGCCGGGCGGGCCGGCCTGATGGCCCCGGGCGGGCTCGCCCCGGGCGGGTGCGGGCGGGCGCTGCCGCTCGCGGGCGGGCGGGGCGGCAGGGGGTTTTCCTTCCGCCGGGGTCTTTCCCGGCTCGGCGCGGGCGGGGCCGCCGGCACGCTCGCCCCGGCGGCCGGCGGGCGCACGGCCGCGGCCGCCGCGCCGGCCGGCGGGTTCGTCGCTCTCGGCCAGTGCCTCGCCATCCAACGGGTCGAGGCCATCGACCGAAACCCGCGGAATCGGTGCCCCGGTCAGCCGCTCGATCGCGGCCACCGACCTCGCATCCTCGGGGGCGGCGATGGTGAAGGCCCTGCCCTCGCGGCCGGCCCGGCCGGTGCGGCCGATGCGGTGCACATAGTCCTCGGCGTGGTAGGGCACGTCGAAATTGAACACATGCGACAGGCCGCCGATATCGAGCCCCCGCGCGGCGACGTCGCTGCAGACCAGCAGGTCGATCGCGCCCGCCTTGAACTTCTCCAGCGTTTCGGTCCGCCGCGACTGCACCATGTCGCCGTGCAGCGCGCCGACATTGAAGTCGTGGCGGGCCAGGCTGCGATACAGGATATCGACGTCACGCTTGCGGTTACAGAAGATCAGCGCGTTCTTCACCTCCTCGGCGCGCAGCAGCCGGCGCAGCGCCTCGCGCTTGTCGGTCGGGCGCACCATCACCAGCCCGGCGGTGACCGTGGTCGCGACCGTCGCCGGCCGCGCCACCGAGATCTCCTTGGGGTTCTGCAGGAAGCGGTCGGCCAGCCTGCGGATCTCGGGCGGCATGGTGGCGCTGAAGAACAGCGTCTGGCGCATCGGCGACAGCAGCGAGACGATGCGCTCGACATCGGGGATGAAGCCCATGTCGAGCATGCGGTCGGCTTCGTCGATGACCAGGATCTTCACATCCGTCAGCAGCAGGCCGCCGCGCTCGAACAGGTCGAGCAGCCGGCCAGGGGTCGCGATCAGCGCATCGACCCCGCGGTTCAGGCGGCTGATCTGGTCGCCCATGCTCTCGCCGCCGATGACAAGCGCGAACTCGAAGCGGGTGTGGCGCGCGTATCGGGTGAAATTGTCGGCAACCTGGGCGGCGAGTTCGCGCGTCGGTTCCAGGATCAGGGCGCGTGGCATGCGCGCGCGGGCGCGGTGGCCTGCCATGATGTCGAGCATGGGCAGCGTGAAACTGGCGGTCTTGCCGGTGCCGGTCTGGGCCGAGCCCAGCACGTCGCGGCCCATCAGCACATAGGGGATGGCCTGGGCCTGGATCGGCGTCGGCGTGACATAGCCGGATTCGGCCACGGCACGCACGATTGGGTCGGAAAGCCCGAGCTCGGCGAATGCAGAGGCGGGCTGCGTTTCACCGGTTGCCGGCGCGGAGTCGTCGGCCGGGGAGTCAAGGTCGTGCAAAAGCGGAACACCCGGAACAGGCGAATGGGCGGGGCGGCCACTGCCGACCCCGGCCAATGCTTCCGGTCAGGTATGCGTGCCGGCCGGCGAAGTCAAGGAAAGCAGCCGCTCCGGCGGCGATGCCGCCGGGCAGATGGAAGGCTTCGGCCCGATGCGGCGCCGGAACGGCAAGGCTGCCGCCCGGCGCCGAGCAGGCGGCTCAGCTATGCTTCAATGCCTCGCGCAGCTTCGATTCCTGCTCGGCCGAGAGATTGGTGCGCAGCACCGTGCCGCCGAACTGGGCCATCTGCGGCAGCACCTTGTCGGCAGTCACCTTGCGCACCAGCACGCACAGCGCCGCCTGGCCGGGTGCGAGCGATTCGGTGGCCTGCTTCAGGAACTTGTCGTCGATGCCGATGTCGGTGAGGTAGCCCGAGAGCGCGCCGGCCCCCGCCCCGACCGCCGCCCCGAGCAGCGGGTTCAGGAACAAGAGGCCGATCAGCGTGCCCCACAGCGCGCCGCCGGCGGCGCCCGCCCTGGTCGTGTTCACCATCTGGTGCAGCTTCACCGAGCCATCGGCCGTGCGTTCCGCGACCACCGCATCGCCCAGCTCGATCAGGTATTCCTTCTGCATTTCAAACAGTTTCACCCGCGCCGCCTCGGCGGTCTTCTCGTCGGGGTAGGCGATGATGATCAGGTCAGCCATGCTGGGTGTCCTTCTTTCCTGGTCGGCGGGGTACCGGAAGCGGTTCCCGATCGGCGGGAACCGCTTCCGGCGATTGTTTACGAACAGAGTTCACCTTCACGGCTTGGTCCGGCCGCAGGCGATCCGCTCTAGCAACGCGCCGGCGCGCGGGCCAGTCTTGTCGGTTGCCGCCCTCTCTGTCCCGTTCCGATAATCAGGCCCTCGCCAATGACACCGCTGATCCTGCTGCCTGGCCTGCTGTGCGATGCCGGGCTTTGGGCGCACCAGACCCGCCATCTCTCCGATATCGCGGCGCCCCGGGTCGCCGACCTCTCGCAGGACGAGAGCGTGGAGGCAATGGCGGCACGGGTGCTGGCGGAAGCACCGCCAAGTTTCGCGCTTGGCGCGCTGTCGATGGGCGGCTACGTCGCATTCGCGATCCTGCGTGCCGCCCCGCACCGGGTGAGCCGGCTTGCGCTGCTCGACAGCTCGGCCTGGCCCGACACGCACGAGCAGGCGACCCGCCGCAAGATCCTGATGCAGCTCGCGCAACGCGGCCAGTTCAAGGGCGTCACGCCGCGGCTGCTGCCGCTGCTTGTGCACCCCGACCGGATCGCCGAGCAGCCTCTTGCCGACGAGGTGATGGCGATGGCCGAACGGGTCGGCCTCGATGCCTTCCTGCGCCAGCAGCGGGCGATCATGACACGCCCCGATTCGCGCCCCGAGCTTGGCCGGATCAGCGTGCCGACGATGGTGATCTGCGGCCGCCAGGATGCGCTGACCCCGCTCGAGCGCAGCCAGGAGATCGCCGCCGGCATCAAGGGAGCGCGCCTGGCGGTGATCGAGGAATGCGGCCATCTCTCGACCATGGAGCGGCCGCAGGCGGTCACCGCGCTGCTGCGGCTGTGGCTGACCGGGTAGCGCGCCGGCCAGCGAGGCGGCGGCGCCCGCCTGTTCGTTGCGCCTGTTCGTTGCGCCTGTTCGT
>JADYYZ010000445.1 GCA_020853405.1 Acetobacteraceae bacterium | reverse complement strand
GGATCGCCCAGCATCAGGTAGGTCTTGAGCGCGCCGAACGCGAATTCGGGGTCGGCGACGCGCTGGGCGAGCGCGCCCTGGGCGCGGGTGGCCAGCCGCGGCAGCAGCAGGTTGACCAGCGCCCGCCGATAGATGCCCTGCGTCGTCACCGCGAGCCGCGGCTGCTGGGCAAGGCCAAGGCCAGGCGCCAGCGCGGTTTCGCTCGCGGCATCGGCAAAGCCGGTCGGCAGCCCGCGCAGCCGGTCGAGTGTCGGCAGGATCGCGCCGAAATCGCCGTCGTTGCCGGTCAGCGGCAGCTGGGCGGCGCGGCGCAGCTCGTCCTCGACCGCGAGCGATGCATCGGCAGTGCGGTCGATCAGGCTGCGATTGGCAAGGAACGACCAGCTCCAGGCACCGATCAGGCCGAGTGCGACCAGCGCGCTCAGCGCGAACCCGGCGGTGCGCAGCAGCGTGCGCCGCTTCTCGGCCTCCGGGTTGCGCCCGACCAGCCCTGCCTCGTTGAACACCAGGTCGGTGAACATCCGCCGCAGGAAGTAGCCACGCCCGGCATTGACCTGCGGCACCAGCGCCGCGCGCGGCGTGCCGAACCTCGCCGAAAGTGCCCCCATCAGCCGGTCGATCGGCGTGCCTTCCTGGGTGGCGGAGGCGAAATAGACGCCGCGCAGCATCGGCCGCTGTGCGAAGCGCGAATCGTCGAATGCCTCGCCGATGAGGTCGGAGATCGGCTGCTTCAGCGACGCGAACTGGGCGGGGAAGCCGAAACTGCTGGCGCGGCGGGCGAGGTCAGCCTCGAGGTGCAGGCGCTCCGGCAGCCTGGCATCGAGCCGGGCCAGCAGCCGGTCGAAGAACTCGGCGAACCTGCGCCAGGGCGCCTCGCCCCTGCCGCTCGAATCGAGGGGGAAGCTGAAGCCGAGTACCTGCTCGCGCTGGTCCTTGTCGAGATCGTCGAAATAGTCGGCAAAGCCCGCCAGCAGGTCGAGCTTGGTGAACAGCAGGTACACGGGCAGCCGCACGCCGAAGGCTTCCTGCAACTCGATCAGGCGGGTGCGGATGGCGCGCGCGTGCGCCGTGCGCTCGGCGGCGGCGAGGTTCAGCAGGTCGGTGAGGCCGACCACCACCAGCACGCCGTTCAGCGGCTGGCGCGGACGGGTCTCCTTCAGCAGGCGCAGGAAATTCTGCCAGCCTGCCTTGTCGACGTCGGCTGCGGAATCCTGGGTGGTGTAGCGGCCGGCGGTGTCCAGGATCACCGCGTTGTCGGTGAACCACCAATCGCAGTTGCGGGTGCCGCCGACACCCGACAGAGCGCCAGCGCCGTGCCGTTCGGCCAGCGGAAAGCGCAGGCCGCTGTTCAGCAGCGCGGTGGTCTTGCCGGCACCCGGCGGGCCGATGATCGCATACCAAGGGAAGTCATAAAGGCCCGCACCCTTGCCCTCGTTCGCCTTCTTGAGATCGGCGAGTGCTGATTTGAGCTTGTCGGCCTGGGCGGCCTGGTCGGCGGTGATCGCCTGGCTCGCGTCGTCCTTCGCGGCCCCCTGGCCGGTGACGGCGGCTTCCAGCTTTTCCTCGTTCCTGCGGCCCTTGCGCCAGGAAAGGAACGCGTAGATGCCCCAGGCCAGCAGCAGCACGAGGGCGATGCCGGCCTGGACCAGGATGTTGTCGAGCGGGTGCCAGTCGCCGATCGCCAGCGCCGGCCCCAGGAAGACGACCAGCGCGATCAGCAGCAGCACGCCGATCAGCGACAGGAAGCGCCTTCCGAGAAGGATGTCCTTCATTGTCGTCCTACTCCGAAGGCGGCGTCAGGCTGATCTCGATGCGGCGGTTGCGGGCGCGACCTTCGGCGGTGCTGTTGTCGGCAACCGGCTGGCTGTCGGCGAGGCCGCGCGCGCGGAGCCGCGAGGCATCGCCGAGCGTCGGCACCATCGCCGCCGCGGCGTTCTTCGCCCGCTCCTCCGACAGCGCCTGGTTCGAGGGGAACCGCACCGTATGGATCGGCTGGTTGTCGGAATGGCCGATCACGTTCACCAGCCCCCGCTCGTTGCGCAACGAGGCACCGATGCGGCCCAGCAGGTCACGCATCACCGGCGTGATGTCGGCGCTTCCCGGCGGGAACATCTCGTTGAAGTTGATCGTGATGCGCACGCCGCGGCCGAACTCGGCGACGCTCACGCGCCTGGCCGCGATATCGGGCTGGAGGATGCGCTCGACCCTGATTTTCACGCTGTCGGCCGGCGGCGGCCGCGGCGGCGGGGGCGGCGGCGGGGGCGTTGCCCGCGCGATCACCGGCAGGCGGATCGGCACAGGCGGCGCAAGCCCGCCCATGCGCGCCTCCACCGCCTCGGCGCGGCTGGCCAGCGCGAAACTGTAGAAGCCATAGGCGAGCCCGGCCAGCAGCAGGCCGGCCACGCCCACGACCCAGACCGGCACGCCGCCATCGACCCGCCGGCGCGGCGCCTCGACCCCCTTCCATTCGCCGGAGAGCTCGCGCTCCGGCGCCTGGCCGAGGCCGCGCAGGGTCTGGCGCAAATTGTTGCGTACCTGCGCCAGTTCCGCAGGCCCGCGGGGACTCAGGCGATACTTTCCCTCCATGCCGAGCGCGAGGCACAGTTCATAGAGTTCCAGCGCCTGGCGGCTTTGCGCCGGCGCCCCAAGCAGATGGTCGAGCCAGGCAAAGAAGCGCTCGCCGCCCTGCACGTCGCCGTGGAAGGCGCTGACCATGGTCTGGCGACTCCAGCCGCCATGCGCACCCCAGGGCGTGTTCATGACCAGGTCATCGACGGTGGCGGCCAGCGCGTAGTGCGCGGCACGCAGCGGTTCGGCCGGAACCCCCGCATTGCGCCCGGCATCGGCGTAGGATTTCAGCTCGGCATAGACCCGCTCGCGCACCGCCGCCATATCGACCCCGCCCGCCATGTGCCGAAGCCGCGAGATCAGGCCGAGGAGCGGCGCTGCCATTGAAACCAGCGGGTTCGACGAGGAGGAGGCGATCTCGGCGGCATCGGCGGCGCTGCGCATCGCCTGTGCTGCCATCAGCGGTGCCGCCGGCGAAGGGGCCATTGCCGGCGCGGCCGCGGCAGGCGGCGGTGTCCAGGCCGGCTGCGGCGGCTGGGCGGGGCCGGCGCCGCCGGGGTTCGGGCGGATCACCGTGCGATCGGGTTCGGGGCCCATCGCGAAGGGATCGTTCGGGTTTCCGACCATCACTCGATCCTCGCCTTGCGCGCCGGCCGCGTTCAGCCGGTGCGGATCGCCCAGAGTTCCAGGGCAAGCCCCGGCCAGTCACCGGAGACATGGATCGCGATCCCGCCCGCGTTGGCGAGGTCGCGGAAATGCTGGCTGCTTCGGTCCAGCTCGAAATAGGCGGTGTTGGCGACATAGGGCAGCTGCGGCGGCGCCACCGGCAGGGCGGCCAGCCCGATGCCGGGCAGGGCGACGTTCACCAGCTGCGCGATCTGCTCGACCGGGCCGATCTTCAGGCTGGCCGGCAGCTGCCGGCGCACGGATTCCGGCGGCAGGTCGGCGCGGGCGGCCAGCACGAAACTGGCGCTGCGCAGCAGGTTGCGGTCGGTGATCGGGGAAACCCGCACGCCGAAGCGCCGCTCCTGCAACGGCAGCTGGATCGCGCCCTGCTCCAGCACCTGCGAGAGCGCCTGGCGCAGTGCCGCGATCACCGGGGCGTAGCTGCCTGCCAGGTCGTCGTGGCGGTAGACCGGGAAGGCAGGTGCCCGGCGATTGGCGAGCGTGAAGGTCGCAAGCTCGCCGGCGATGCCGACCAGCAGCCCGAAGAACTCCTCGGGGTGGCAGCGGGGCGGCTGCGCCAGGTGCGCGATCTGCGGCGCGAAGCGGTTCACCGCCTGCAACATGAGCAGGTTTGCCATCTCGCCGGCGCCGCGCACGCCGGGGGCCGACAGCCTGGCTGCCAGCGCCTCGGCCCGGTGCGACAGCAGGCCCTGCAGTTCGACCACGAAGGCGGCCAGCAACGGTGCCGCGCCGATCGACATGCTGGGCGCGATGAAACTGTCGTCGAGGATCACCTGGCGGTCGCCGCCGCGCACTTCCAGCACGCGCGCGACCGGCAGGCAGGCATAGCCGCCGAGGTCGATCGGCCCGCCCTCGACCGCCAGCCGCAGTCGCGGCTGGCCGACCTGGATCGGGGCGACGAGGTCGCTGCCGGCGATCGAGTCGGGTGCCTCGTATTCCTGGGCGGCGTAGCGGGCGGCCACCTCCTCGCGCTCGCGCAGCAGGGTATCGGGCATGCCGGCGCGGCGCATCGGCAGCACCAGCATCACCCGTGCATTGCGCGCGGTCTCGGGCAGCTCGATCGGCGGCGGCGCCGGCGTATCGTCGGGGATCGCGAACGCCGTGCCATCATCGAGCACGCCGGCGGCGGCGGCGATCGCGAACCGCCCGATCGCCAGCGCCGCCCGGTCGATCGCGAGCTCGGTCAGCCCCCAGCCATAGCTGCGCACGGCATCGACCCGCTGGCGGATCACACGCTCGACGTAGCGATCCTGCTGCTGGAAGTGCTGCGGCCGGAGGAACATGCCCTCGGCCCAGACGACGCGGTTCTCGCCCTCCATGCGCGGCGGCTTCTCCCCGTGAGACTGTTCCGGCGCGCGTGCACGCGGCGGCAAATGCGACCTGCAATTGCAGACGCCCGATCATGGCGGGACCGAGGCAGCTTGAAAAGCGCGATGTTCGGCGAACGCAAGGAGTTGACTGCGGGGGCAGGCCGAGGCCGCATCTTTCCGGCCGTTTCGCAGGCCGTCGGGCGCGCCGGCGGGCAGGGCGGCCCGGGACCGCCGGCTTGCCTTGCCCGCATGCCGCCGGCAGCATCCGTGCCCGAGGGAGGGGTGCGGTTGGCCCTGGTCATCGTCGAACAGCCCAAGGAAGGCGTGGCACTGGTCCGGCTGAACCGGCCCGAGGCACGCAATGCGCTGTCGGTGCCGCTGCGCCGGGAGCTGGCGGCCGCCTTCACCGTGCTTGCCGCCGACGAGGCGATCCGTGCCGCGGTACTGACCGGGGATGCGCGGGCCTTCGCCGCCGGCGCCGACCTGGCCGAGATGGCCGATCTCGACGTGCGGGGCGCGATGGCGCGGCCGACGCAGGCGCTGTCGGCGCCGATCGAGAAGTTCCCCAAGCCGCTGATCGCCGCGATCGAGGGGGCATGCCTGGGCGGCGGGCTGGAGCTCGCGCTGATGGCCGACATCCTGGTCGCCGGCGAGGGCGCGCGGCTGGGCCTTCCGGAAATCAAGGTGGGCGTGCTGCCGGGCAATGGCGGCACGCAGCGCCTGCCGCGCCTGGTCGGCCGGCCGGCGGCGATGCTGATGCTGCTGACCGGCGAGCCGGTGGGGGCCAGGCGCGCGCTGGAGATGGGGCTGATCTCGGAACTCGCCCCCGAAGGCGGGGCGCTCGATCGCGCGCTGGAGATCGCCGGGCGGGTCGGCGCAATGCCGCCGATCGCGGCGATGCTGATCAAGGAACTGGTGAACGAGGGCGCCGAGGCATCGCTTCCCGCCGCGCAAACCATGGAACGGCGCGCGATGGCGCTGCTGTTCGCCACCGACGACCGGCAGGAGGGGGTGCGTGCCTTCCTGGAGAAGCGCCGCCCCGTGTTCCGGGGCCGCTAGGCGACCGGCTGGTCTTGCGGCACCGGGCGAGGCAGCCCAGAACTTGGCGCCATGGCCCTGCCCCGCACCCTGTTCGACAAGGTCTTCGATGCCCACACCGTGCTCACGCGCGAGGATGGGCAGGCACTGCTGTATGTCGATCTGCATCTCTGCCACGAAGGCAGTTTCCACGCCTTCAATGCGCTCCGCGCCGGCGGGCACCGGCTGCGCCGGCCCGACCGCACGATCGGGGTTGCCGACCACTACGTGCCGACCGATGCGCGCACCACGAAGGCGATCGCCAACCCGGAAATCCGTGGCATCATCGAGACCTTCCGCGCCAACATGCACGACCACGGCCTCCGGCATTTCGACATCGACGACCCGCTCCAGGGCATCGTTCACGTGATCGGCCCCGAACTGGGCCTGACCCGACCCGGCATGCTGATCGTCTGCGGCGATTCGCACACCAGCACGCACGGCGCGCTTGGGGCGCTGGCGTTCGGCATCGGTGCCTCCGAGGTCGCGCACGTGTTCGCGACCCAGACTCTCTGGCAGGCGCGCCCGCCGGTGATGCGGGTCGCCTTCTCCGGCCGACTTGCCGCCCCGGTCAGCGCCAAGGATGCAGCGCTTGCCCTGATCGCCTCGATCGGCACCGGCGGCGGCGCCGGCCATGCCATCGAGTTCGCGGGCGAGGCGGTCGCGGCGATGTCGGTCGAGCAGCGGCTGACGCTGTGCAACATGGCGATCGAGGCAGGCGCCAGGTGCGGCATGGTCGCCCCCGATGCCACCACCCTTGCCTACCTGGCAGGCCGGCCGGGCGCGCCCGCAGGCCCCGACCCGGCCTGGGCGATGCTGGCCAGCGACCATGGCGCCGCGTTCGACCGCGAGGAGAGCCTCGATGCCGGCCTCGTCGAGCCGATGGCCACGTGGGGCACCAGCCCGGAGGAGGCAGTGCCGGTAAGCGCCGCCATCCCCGCGCCCGAGGCGACGCGCGATGCCGCCGCCGCCCGCCGGTCGCTTGAGTATATGGGGCTTGCGGCCGGCACCAGAATGGCCGAGGTCGCGGTGGACCGCGTCTTCATCGGCAGCTGCACCAACAGCCGGATCGAGGATCTGCGCGCCGCCGCCGCCGTGCTGCGCGGAAGGAAGGCGCGCGTGCCGGCGATGGTCAGCCCCGGCAGCAGCAGCGTGAAGCGCGCCGCCGAAGCCGAGGGGCTGGACCGCCTGTTCGCCGAGGCGGGCTTCGCCTGGCGCGACAGCGGCTGTTCGCTGTGCGTGGCGATGAACGGCGACACCGCCGCAGCCGGCGAGCGCGTGGCCAGCACGTCGAACCGCAATTTCCCAGGCCGCCAGGGGCGAGGTGCGCGCACCCATCTGATGAGTCCCGCCAGCGCCGCCGCCGCCGCCATCACCGGCCGCATCGCCGACGTGCGGGAGCTCGCCTGATGCCCGAACCCTTCATCCGGGTCAGCGGCATCGCGGTGCCGCTCGACCTCGCCAACGTCGATACCGACCAGATCATCCCGGCCCGCTTCCTGAAGCGGCCGCGCGACGGGCGCTACCCGACCTATGCCTTCCACGACCTCCGCTTCGACGAAGCTGGCGCGCCCCGGCCGGACTTCGTGCTGAACGATCCGCGCTTCGCCGGTGCGTCGATCATGGTCGCCGAGCGCAATTTCGGGGTCGGCTCCTCGCGCGAGGCGGCGGTCTATGCGCTGGCGGCGCTTGGCATCCGCTGCGTCATCGCCGAGAGTTTCGGCGACATCTTCTTCTCCAATGCACTCAAGAACTTCCTGCTGCCGGTGGCGCTGCCGGCGGCGCAGGTTGCTGAACTGCGCACGCTCGCCGAGGCGGGCCAGCCGATCACGGTCGATCTGGAACAGCAGCTGGTGCGCGCAGCCAACCGCCAGCACCCGTTCGCGATCCCCCCGTTCTCCCGCAGCGCACTGCTGGAGGGGCTGGATGAGGTCGGGCTTACGCTCAAGCACCTGCCGGCGATCGAGGCGTTCGAGGCAGCGACCGGGCGGGGCTGATCGGCCGCCGAAAGGCGGGGTTGCCGCGCGGGCGCGGGCGCTGTTAGCGTGGCCAGCAGAGCCCGGGGCGGAATGGAAAAGCGGGCCGGAACACGGAAACGATCGGGTGCCGGGCGCGTGCGCGGCCACCGGCGCGGGGAGGAACGAAGGTGAAGCTCGGCGAAGCCATCGCGACCATCATGAAGCGCGAAGGCATAGAGATCCTCACCGGCTACCCGGTGAACCACCTGATCGAGTTCGCTGCCGCGGTCGATATCCGCCCGGTCATGGTGCGCCAGGAACGGATCGGCCTGCACATGGCCGATGCGATCAGCCGCATGACCTCCGGCGCCAGGATCGGCGCGTTCTGCATGCAGCACGGGCCAGGCTCGGAAAACGCCTATGGCGGGGTGGCCCAGGCATTCGGCGAGTCGGTGCCGGTGCTGGTGGTGCCGATGGGCTATCCGCGCCGGCTTGCGCACATCGACCCCAACTTCAACTCGGCGGTGCAGATGCGCGGCGTCACCAAGATGGCCGAGCCGGTGATCGTCGCCGCCGACATCGTGAACCTGATGCGCCGCGCCTTCTCGCGCCTGCGCAACGGGCGGGGCGGCCCGGTGCTGATCGAGGTGCCGTCGGACATGTGGAACGAGGAGGTTCCCGAACCCCTCGCCTACGACCCCGTGCTGCCGGTGCGCTACGGCCCCGACCCCGCCGGCGTCGCCGAGGCGGCGCGGATGCTTGCCGCCGCGAAACGCCCCGTGATCTATGCCGGCACCGGCATCCACTGGGCCAGGGCCTGGCCGGAACTCCGGCGCCTGGCCGAACGCCTGGCCGCGCCGGTCGCGACCAGCCTGGGCGGGAAAAGCGCTTTTCCGGAAACGCACCCGCTCTCGCTCGGCGCGCTCGGGCTCGCGGTGCGCGGCGAGGCGATGCACATGCTGAGGAAGGCCGACCTGATCATCGGCATCGGCTGCAGCTTCACCGAGACGAATTTCGGCCAGCG
>JADYYZ010000444.1 GCA_020853405.1 Acetobacteraceae bacterium | reverse complement strand
GGTTCGGCGTGCAGGCGCCGTCGCGCACGCCGGCGCCGGTGATCGCGAAACTGGAAGCCGCGGTGCGCGATGCCTGCGCCGATGCGGCGGTGAAGGCGAAGCTGCGCGACATCGGCTCGGAGGTCGTGGGCGGCACGGCCGCCGCGTTCCAGGCCTTCATCAAGGCCGAGGATGCGAAATGGGCGGAGGTGGTGCGGGTATCCGGGGCGCGGCTCGATTAGCCGGCCCGCGCCGGCGCCGTGCGGGCGGCCAGTACGAAGGCAACGAGCGAGCCGAGCCCGATCGCGATCAGGCCCAGCAGCACCGGGCCGTAGCCGCCGAAGACGGTCCAGCCGACGCCGGCCGCGAACGGCGCGATCGCACGCGCGAACATCGCCGGCGTGGCCATCGCGCCGGCGATCCCGCCATAGCCCTCGCGCCCGAACAGGTCGGCAGGGAGCGCGCCGCGCACGATCGTCATCACGCCGTTGGCGGCACCGTACAGCACCACGAACGCCGTCGCGATCCACCAGCTGCCGCCGGCAGCCAGCAGGCACAGAAGCGAGGCAGGCACCGCGCCGGCGCACACCACCGCGACCCAGGTCGGCCTGAGCCGCCCCAGCGGCCCGAATTCCAGCACCCGCCCGGCCACCTGCATCGGCCCGATCAGCGAGGCCAGCGCCACCGCGCCCTCGGCACCGAACCCTTTTTCCTGCAGGATCGGAATCGAATGCACGCCGATCGCGGTGGTCACCAGCCCGCCGAGCGCCAGCGCGGCGGTGGCGAACCAGTAGGCCGGCGCGCGCAGCACCCCACGGAGGTGCACCGGCCGCCGCGCGGCGCGCCCGCCGCGGATCGACGGCAGGCCGAACCAGTGCAGCGGCAGGCAGGCCAGCAGCTGCAGAACCGCCCAGGCAGCGAAGGTCGCGCGCCAGCCGAACCGCTGCAGCAGCCACAGCGAGACCGGGAAACTGAGTGTGCTGGCAAGCCCGCCGGCCAGCGTCACGATCGTGATCGCACGCCGCGAAAGCGGCCCGAACGTCGCCGTGATGGTGGCGAAGGCAGGCTCGTACAGCGTCGCTGCCATCGCAGCACCTGCCAGCGCCCAGGCCAGCCAGAACAGCCCGAGGCCGGGCGAGGCCGCCAGTGCGGCCAGCGCCAGCGCGCCCAGCACCGAGCCTGCCGTCATCACCACGCGCCCGCCGAACCGGTCGATCGCAAGCCCCGCCGGCAGCGCCGCGGCACCCTGCACGAACAGCGCCAGCGTGAAGCCGCCCATCACCCAGTCGCGCCGCCATCCGGTATCGGCCTCGATCGCCGGCGCCAGCACGGCGATCGCGTAGTACAGCGATGCCCAGGCCAGGGTCTGCGTGACCGACAGCACCCGAACCACGCCCCATGGCGGCGGCGCCGGCACCTCGGGCGCGCTCACGCGCGGGCGGCCTGCGGCCTCGCCGGCGGCAGCGACCGCCGGGTCACGCGCTGGTGCGGGGTTGCCGGCATGGCGCGATGATGTCCCGCGTTGGCGCGCCTGCCAAGCGATCAGCCGGTGCTGCCCGCCCCGCGCACGGAAGGAAGCACCGCCGAGGCGGTGCCCGGCATCAGCGTGCCGTGGCGGAACAGCGGGCAGACCCGCCAGACGGCGCTGCCTTCGTCGGGCACCCAGCCGCCGCGGCCAAGGTGGAACGAGGGTGTTGCGAACACCGCAACGACCGGCAGCGCCGCCGGCAGGGTTGCCACCCAGCCGTCGCCCTGTGCCATCGCCGCCGCCACGATCGCCGCCGCCGCCCCTGCCTTCGCCAGCAGCGCGGCACCGGCCGCAAGGCCCGCCGGCGCTGCCAGCACGTCGTGCACCAGCACGGCACGCCGCCCGCGCAGCTGCCCGGCCTGGCCGGGGTCGAGCCACCAGCGCGTGCCGCAGGGTGCGCTCACCGACAACGCGTCGCTGAACCAGGGCCGAGGCCGGTCGGTGGCGGCGAGCCAGTTCGGGTGCGACAGCCGGCGCGCGACCTCGGCCGCCAGGATGCCGCCATGGCCGGAAAGCCCTACCACCAGCTCCGCCCGAAGCGGGCGGATCGCGCGCGAAAGCCACTCGGCCATCGCGTCGAGCACCAGGAAGCCCGCCTGTTCGGCCACGAAGTCGGCAACCGCGAGATCGCCACTCTCGCGCAGCGGCAGGCCAAGGAAGCGCCCGTCCGGCATGCGCGCGAAGAATCGCTCGACGAACGGGGGATGGCCCGGTGCCTGCGAGAAATGCTGCCAGTCGGTGGGCACGCGACGGTCCCGGGACTCGGTTGCAATGGCGGCGACTGTGGGTTGCGAAGGCGGATTGTGCAACCATCACGTGCAGGAGGGGTGCCCGGCCCCCCGGGTTCGTGCCAGATTGCGTCAGCGTGGTGCCGTGGGTGGATTGCATAGCGCCGACCATGACGCCATGGTGCGCGCCGTGCCCCGAAACTTGCGCTCAGCGCCCAGGGCGCGCCAACCGCAGCCGAGGCCGCGGGCACAGACAGGGAGCGGGCACAGACAGGGAGATCAACGATGCAGTCCATGCGGATCGGCCGACGCCAGGCCGCACGCCTCGCCGGCGGCACCGCCGCGGCACTGTTCGCGCCAGCCGTGCTGCGCGCCCAGTCCGGCCCGGTGCGGATCGGCCTGATCCACCCGGTGACCGGCGCGCTCGCCTATTCCGGCCAGCAGTGCCGGGTCGGCAACATGATGGCGATCGAGGAGGTCAACGCCGCCGGCGGCATCAAGAGCCTGGGCGGCGCCAGGATCGAGCCGCTGCTGGGTGACGCGCAAAGCCGCCCCGAGGTGGCGGTGTCGGAGGTGGATAAGATGGCGGAGGCCGGCGTGCACGCCTTCGTCGGTGCGTTCGCCAGCGCCATCGGGCTTGCCGCCACCCAGGCCGCGGCGAAATACAACATTCCCTGGTCGATCGATTCCGGCGTCTCCGACCTTCTGGTGACGCGCGGGTTGAAGAACGTGTTCCGCTTCACCCCCGGCTACGGCAGCATCACCACCCGGAGCGTGGAGGCGCTGGACGCGATCAACAAGAAGGCAGGCAGCCCGGCGAAAAGCGCGATCCTGGTGCACGAGGAGAGCGAGTTCGGCAGCGGCACCGCGAAACTGCTGGCCGAGCGGCTGCCCGGCATCGGCATCGAGGTGAAGGAGGTGATCCGCCACGCCAACCCGACCCGCGACTTCACCAACGTCGCGCTGCGCATCAAGAGCGCGCACCCCGACCTCGTGATCATCACCAACTACCAGAACGAATACGTGCTGCTGGCCCGCACCCTGGTGCAGCAGCGGGTCGAGCTGCTTGGCACCTATTCGGTGATGGGCGGCGGCTTCAACCTGCGTCTGGTCAAGGAGCAGCCGCAGGTCGCCGCCTACATGATGGACTTCAACATCTGGATGAACAGCAAGAGCCCCCGCGCCGCCGCTTTCCGCAAGCGCGTCGAGGATGCCGGCAACACGCTGACCTTCGAGGTGCCGGTCGGCTATCTCGCGGTGCGGCTGCTGGCCGATGCGTTCGAGCGCGCCGCCTCGACCGACCGCGACAAGGTGATCGCGGCGCTGGAGACCAGCACCTATTTCGACGCCATGATGCCGTTCGAGCCGACGAAGTTCGTGAACGGCCAGAACCAGGGCGCGCGCGCGGTGCTGCTGCAGGTGCTCGACAACGACATCGTCAGCGTCTGGCCCGACCAGTTCGCGGCCAAGCCGCCCGTGTTCCCGCGCCCGAAGGGATAGCGGCGCCGGCCGCGAGCAGCACGTGCTGCCCAGAATCTGGCCACCCCGACTCTGGCCGCCCCGACTCTGGCCGCCCCGACTCTGGCCGCCCCGACCCTGAATGCCTCCCGTCGAGATCATCCTGCCCGCGCTGGCCAACGGCGTGCTCACGGGTGGCGTCTATGCGCTGGTGGCACTCGGCCTGACGCTGATCTACGGCGTGCTGCACATCATCAACTTCGCGCACGGCAGCCTGCTGATGCTGGCGATGTACGGCGCCTATTTCGCCTTCACCTGGCTTGGCATCGACCCGTACCTCGCGCTGCCGGGGCTTGCCGCCCTCATGGGCGCCGTCGGCTATCTGATGCATCGCCTCGTCGTCGGCCCATTCAGCCACGGCGATGACCGCAACGTGCTGCTGGTGACGCTTGGCTGTTCGGTGGTGCTCGACAACCTGGCGCTTGCCCTGTTCACCGGCGACAGCCGCACCATCGAAACCCCGTACGGCTTCGCGGTGCTGGAGGTAGGGCCAATGTTCCTGTCGCTGCCGCGCCTCGTCTCGTTCGCGGTGGCGATCGTGCTCTGCACCGCGCTCGCCGTCCTGATCCGGCACACCGACCTTGGCCGGGCGATCCGCGCGGTTGCCAGGGAACGCACCGGTGCCCGCCTGGTCGGCATCGATGTCGAGAAAGTGTTCGCGGCAAGTTTCGCGATCGGGATCGCCACGCTGGGCGCGGCAGCGTGCCTGCTGCTGCCGAGCTTCTACGTCTCGCCCGTGGTCGGCAACGCGTTCGTGCTGGTTGCCTTCACCATCGTGGTGCTGGGCGGCATGGGCAGTTTCGCCGGCGCCATGCTGGGCGGCGTGATCGTCGGCGTCACCGAATCGCTGGGTGGGCTGTTCCTGGGCGAGGCACTGGGCCAGATCGGCATCAGCCTGATCTTCATCGCCATCCTGCTGCTGCGCCCGACCGGGCTGTTCGGGCAGAAGGCGTGAGTTCCGCCGGGCGCACCGGGCGGTCGATCGTGCCGGCGATCGTGCCGGCAACCGCGCTGGCGATCGCGCTCGCCGTTCCCTTCCTGCTGGCGCCCGGCTTCGTGGCCAGCCTTGCCGTGCAGACCCTGTTCACGGCACTGATCGCCCAGGCGTGGAACATCGCCGGCGGCTATGGCGGGATGATGAGTTTCGGGCACGCGGTGTTTTTCGGCACCGGCGCCTATGTCTCGACCATCTGCCAGCTTCGCTACGGCTTCAATGCCTGGCTTGGCCTGCCGCTGGGCGGGCTTTCGGGCGCGCTGGCGGGGGCGGCGATCGGCTGGCTCGCCTCGCGCGCCGGGTTGCGCGGCAGCTACTTCGCGCTGGTGACGCTCGCCTTCGCGGAAGCCTTCCGCATCCTTGCCAACAGCATCGGCATCACCCAGGGCGGCATGGGCATGCTGATCCGGCTCGACCAGCGCGCGGCGAACTTCCAGTTCGCCGACCTTCGCGGCTGGTACGCGGTCGTGCTGGCGCTCGGCGCGCTGGCGTTCGCGGTGGCGCTGTGGCTGGAACGCTCGCGGTTCGGCGCGCGGCTGATGGCGGTGCGCGAGAACGAGGACGCGGCGCAGGCGCTCGGTGTCGATGTGCTGGCGACCAAGGTGCGGGCGCTGGCGCTTTCCGGCGCGCTGGCGGCGCTGGGCGGCGTGTTCTATGCGCAGTACTACCTCTATATCGACCCGCCGATCGCCTTCGGCGTCGAGAAGTCGGTCGAGATGCTGCTGGCAGCGATGATCGGCGGCGCCGGCACCGTCTGGGGGCCGCTGGTCGGCAGCATCGCGCTGCATCTGCTGGCCGACACCACGCGCAACCTGTTCGAGATCCCCGGCATCGCGCCGATGCTGTACGGCGCCGTGCTGGTGCTGATCGTCGGCTTCCTGCCGCAGGGACTGGTCGGGCTGTGGCCGCGGCTGATGCGGCTTCGCCATGCCTGACCTCGCCACCTTCGATGCACGGCCCCTGCTCGAGGTCAGGGGCCTGTGCAGAAGCTTCGGCGGGCTGCGCGCCGTGCACCAGGTCGACCTCGACGTGCCGGCAGGCGGGATCATCGGGCTGGTCGGGCCGAACGGCGCCGGCAAGACCACCTGTTTTGCGATGATCGCGGGCTTCCTTGCCGCCGATGCCGGGAGCGTCGTCTTCGAGGGTGCCGACATCACCGGCGAGCCGCCGCACCGCACGGCGCTGCGCGGCATGGTGCGCACCTTCCAGATCACCCAGCCCTTCGCCGGGCTTTCCGTGGTGCAGAACGTGATGGTCGGTGCCTATCTGCGCCACCCGGCACGCGCCGACGCCGAGGCGCATGCGCGCGATGTCGCGACCAGGCTCGGCCTTGGCGCCTTCCTCGACCGCCCGGCCGACAGCCTGACGGTGGCGATGCGCAAGCGCCTGGAACTTGCCCGGGCACTCGCCACCGGCCCGAAACTGCTGCTGCTCGACGAGGTGATGGCCGGCCTCAACCCCGCCGAGATTCTCGAGATCGTCGGCCTGGTCCGCGGCATCCGCGACCAGGGAGTCAGCATCCTGATGATCGAGCACGTGATGCAGGCGGTGATGGCGCTGGCCGAGACCGTGCACGTGCTGAACCAGGGCAGCGTGATCGCCCGCGGCACCCCGCGCGAGATCGCCGCCGACAAGGCCGTGGTGGAAGCTTATCTGGGCCGCGGCGCCGCGGCACGGATGGCCCGTGGCTGAGGTGGCCGATGCTTGAGGTTGCCGACCTTCGCGCCGGCTACGGCGCGATCGAGGTGCTGCACGGCGTCTCGCTTTCGGTTGCCGCCGGCGAGATCGTCGCCGTGCTCGGTGCCAACGGCGTCGGCAAGACGACGCTGAACAACGCGATCAGCGGCCTGATCCGCCCGCGCGCCGGGCGCATCACCTTCGACGGCGCCGACATCACCGGTGCGGCACCGGTCGGCATCGTCGAGGCCGGGCTGATCCACGTGCCGGAGGGGCGAAAAATCTTCCCCAACCTGTCGGTGCGCGAGAATCTGCTGCTGGGCGGCTATGCCCGCGCGCGGGCACGGCGCGCACGCAATCTTGAACGCGCCTTCGCGCTGTTCCCCCGCCTCGCCGAGCGGGCATCGCAGGCCGCCGGCAGCCTCTCGGGCGGCGAACAGCAGATGCTGGCGATCGGCCGCGGCCTGATGGCGGAACCGCGCCTGCTGGTGCTCGACGAACCCTCGCTCGGGCTGTCGCCGCTTTTGGTCGAGGAGATGTTCGCGCTGATCGCCTCGCTCGGCGCCGAGGGAACGCCGGTGCTGCTGGTCGAGCAGAACGTGGTGCAGAGCCTTGCCATCGCCGCCCGCGCCTATGTGATCGAGAAGGGCGTGGTTGCGCTTGCCGGCAGCGCCGCGGCGCTGGCGGAGAACGCCGACCTGAAGGCCGCCTATCTGGGGCTGTAGCGCGCGACGCCACGGCGCGCGCCGGCCAACTGTTCACACGCTGCATCAAGCGGTCTAGCCTGCCGATTTCAGGCAAGGAGCTGGCGATGGACGCACCACACCGCACCGACGTGACCCCGGCCAGCCTGCGGCTGGATGCCGAGGAGATCCTGGCCGGCCTCAGGGGATGGGTGGAATGCGAGAGCCCGACCTACGATGCCACGGCGGTGAACCGCATGCTCGGTCTCGCCGCGCGCGATCTGGCGATGCTGGGCGCCGCGATCGAGCGCATTCCCGGCCGCATGGGCTTCGCCGACTCCTTGCGCGCGCGATTCCCCCACCCATTGGGCGATGCGCCCGGCATCCTGCTGATGAGCCACCTCGATACCGTGCATCCCGTCGGCACCGGCGGCGAGTCCGGCCCGCTGAAGTTCCGCCGCGATGGCGACCGCGCCTATGGACCTGGCATCTGCGACATGAAGGGCGGCGCCTATATCGGCAATGCCGCGATCCGCGCCATTCAGGAAGCTGGCGCGACGACGAGCCTGCCGGTGACCGTGCTGCTGACCCCGGACGAGGAGGTCGGCACGCCATCGGCGCGCGACGTGATCGAGGCCGAGGCACGCAGGAACCGCTTCGTGCTGATCCCCGAACCCGCCCGCGCCGACGGCGGCGTCGTGACCGGCCGCTACGCGATCGCGCGCTTCTTCCTGGAGGCGAAGGGC
>JADYYZ010000443.1 GCA_020853405.1 Acetobacteraceae bacterium | reverse complement strand
AGGGACGGCATTGCCGACGACTTCGGCGTCTTCGACAGTCCCGACGAGTTCTATGCCCGGCAAGGCTCGAACCTCTCCGGGTTCAAGCGATGGCTGTACTCGCATGTGATCCGGCACCGCATGAACGCTCAGGTCCGGCGCATCCGTGCCGAAAAGTGGTGATGCTGGTCACGGCGCTCAGCGCGTGACCCCTGCCCGAACCCTGTAGCTGCTAGACTCTTCTCTATGCGCCGCTGGCTTGCCATCCTCATGCTCGCCCTGCTGCCGCTCCAGTTCAGCTGGGCGGCCGTGGCGGTGTATTGCGGACACGAGAGTGACCCGCAAGCCCAGCACCTGGGCCACCACGAGCACCAGCACACCGGCCAGGCCACTGCCGACCACGACAGTGCGCCGGCGGACCAGAGCGCGCCGGCCGGGTTCGACTTCGATTGCGGCCATTGCCACGGCACCTGTGCCGGCATGCCTGCACCGATGGATGAGACGACGCCGCTCGCCCTGACCTCGCATCCGGTCACACCGGTCGACGGCATCGTGCGCACGATCGCGCAAAGCCCGCCCGAACGCCCTCAGTGGCTGCCCCTCGCCTGATCGGCGAGGCGGGTCTCTTCCCTTCCTGAAGCCCGTTCGCGCCTGTGCGCGCGCCTCCTGACGCATCGGTCAGTGGCGCCGTTCGAGGCCCGATCCGACCTGAGTCCCTCAGCGTCGCCTCTCGCCGATCTCCCGTGGGTTGTTCTCAACACTGGAGCATCGGATGCACCGAAGAAGATTTCCGGCTGCAGGGCGGTGGCCACACACCGCCCGCGCCACCCTGACCCTGGCACTGGCTGCCGCACTGACAGCCGGCCTGATCCAAGCGCACGCGCAGACAGCGGTACCGCCCGCAGCGCAGGACCCGCTGACCCTGCGCGGGGCCTTTGAAGCGGCATGGGCCCGCCAGCCTGAAGCACTGGCGCTCGCGACACGGCGGGATGCGGCACGCGCTCAGGCGCAGGCCGCCCAGTCGTGGACGCCCGAACCGGTCGCCATGGAGCTGTCGACCAAGACGGACCGCCTGAACCGAAACCTCGGCACGCGGGAATACGAAGTCGGCGTCGCCATCCCGCTGTGGCTGCCGGGTGAACGCGGTCGCAGCCAGGCACTGGCCGACGCCGAAGGCCGTGCTGTCGAGAGCCGGACCACTGCGGCCCAGCTGCGCATCGCGGCCGCCGTGCGGGAAGCCTGGTGGTCCTGGCAGCGGGCACACGCGGAGCTGGAAGCCGCGCGCGGCCAACTGGAAAACGTTCGCCGCATCGCGGCCGACGTGGGCAAGCGCCTGAAGGCTGGGGATCTGGCCCGAGCCGACCAGCACCAGGCCGATGCCGCGGTGGCTGCGGCCGAAGGCGCCGTTGCGCAGGCAGACGGCGCGCTCACGGTCGCGCAGCAGCATCTTCGCTCGCTGACCGCCATGCCCGCCGTCGGCCTGGCCAGCGCCATGCCGAGCCAGGCCGAGCCCGAGCCGCCCACTCCGGCAACTGCCACGGCCGAGATGGACGACCATGCCGAACTGCTTGCGCTGAAGGACCGCGCAGCGGTCGCCGAGGGAGCGATCGCGCTGGCTGCCACCCAGTCACGTGCCAGCCCGGAGCTGACGATCGCCGCCACCCGCGATCGGGGCGCCTACGGGGAGTCCTACAACCAGACCTTCACCGTCGGTGTGCGCATCCCCTTCGGCGCCGGACCCCGACACGACGCACGCGTGACCACTGCGCGCGCCGAAGCGGTCGAGTTGCAGGCGCAGATGGCGCTCGAACGTGCCCGCCTTGCGGGCGAACGTGAGGCTGCCCGGGCACGCGCCGATGCCGCGCGCGCGCAGCTCGCGGCCGCCGAACGACGCGCGGGGCTTGCGCTGGAGTCGCGAGGCTTCTTCGACAAGTCGTTCCGGCTCGGCGAGACCGACCTGCCCACCCGCTTGCGCATCGAGTCCGAGGCCGCGGACGCCGAGCGCCAGGCCGCACGTGCGCGCATCGAACTCGCCGCAGCCATCTCGGCGTGGCGCCAGGCGCTGGGCCTGCTGCCGCAATGAGCCCGGCGTCCCGCACGAAACGAACACGCCTTAGCGAACCCATTCAGGAATCCCACCCCATGAAGTCCACCCATCCGTTGGCCGTGCTCAGTCTCGCGGCCTTCCTGCTCGGTACCGGAATGCCGGCCTTGGCCGGCGAAGGCCATGACCACGGCGATGCAACACCCGTCGCCACCGGCAAGGCGTTGCCGCGATTCGCAGCCGTCTCCGAGACCTTCGAGCTGGTCGGCGTGCTCGACGGCAAGCAGGTCACGCTATACCTGGACCGCTTCGCCGACAACACGCCTGTGCGCGGCGCGAAGATCGATCTCGAGATCGCGGGCGCGAAGTTCAGCGCGCAGTCCCATGGCGACGACGCCTACGAAATCGTGCTGAAGGAAGCGCCGAAGCCCGGCGTGCTGCCGATCACCGCGACGGTGACGGCGGGCTCCGACGTCGACCTGCTGGCCGGGGAACTCGACCTGCACGAGGCCCCGCACGCCGATGACCCGGTCCACCAGCACTCGTGGAAGGAGTACGCCGGCTGGGCTGTTGGCGGCCTGGCCGCACTGGCGGTCGTGGTGCTCGGTGGCAGGCGCCTGATGGCGGCTCGCCAGCCGCAAGCGGGAGGTGCGGCATGAAGCGCGCCATCACGAACCACCTCGCTGGGCTCGGCGTCGTGCTGGCCCTGGCCGCCGTGTGGCCCGCACAGGCCGGCGAAGGGCACGACCACGGCGATGCCCCGGCCGCGCCGAGCGCCAACGGCCCCCAGCGGCAGCCCGATGGGAGCGTCTTCCTGCCCAAGCCCGCCCAGCGCCAGCTCGGCGTGCGCACGATGGTGACCGAGGAGGCCGAACTGCCGCGCTCGGTCGAGCTGAACGGCAAGGTGCTGATGGATCCGAACGCGGGTGGCAAGGTCCAGCCACTGAACGCCGGTCGCATCGAGCCCGGTCCGCGCGGCCTGCCCAGCCCTGGACAAGTGGTGCGCAAGGGCGACGTGCTCGCCTATGTCGTTCCGTCGACGGCACCCATCGAGCGATCGAACCAGTCCGCGCAGCTGGCCGAACTGCGTGCAGCCAAGTCGCTCGCCGACAAGCGCGTCGCGCGCCTCAAGGAACTGGCCGACACCGTGCCGCGCAAGGACATCGAGGCCGCCGAGAGCGAGGCAGCCAGCCTTGCCGAACGCATCGCGGCCGTCGGCGGCGGGCTGGCCACGCGCGAGGCGCTGGTGGCCCCGGTGTCCGGTGTGATCGCGTCGGCCCACGTGGTGGCCGGCCAGGTCGTCGATGCCCGCGAACTGCTGTTCGAGATCGTCGATCCGGGTCGCCTGCGCATCGAGGCCCTGGCCTTCGATCCGGCCCTGGGGGCCGATGTCGGCAGCGCCACGCTGGCGGTCGGCAATCAGCGCGTGCCGCTGGTGTTCGTCGGCGCAGCGCGCAGCCTGCGCGAGCAGGCGCTGCCGCTGGGCTTCCGGGCGCAGGGCGCGGCCCTGAACGGGCTGGCCGTCGGCCAGCCGGTGCGGGTGTTCGTGCAGACCAGGCAGAAGGTCAAGGGCATCCCGGTCCCCGTCGCGTCGCTGATGAAGAGCCCGGCCAACCAGACCGTCGTCTGGGTCAAGACCGCCCCCGAACGCTTCGAGCCACGCACCGTCACGACCGAGCCGCTGGACGGCCTGAACGTCGCCGTCACGTCGGGCTTGAAGGCTGGTGACCGCGTCGCCACCCAGGGCGCCACCTTGATCAACCAGGTGCGCTGACATGTTCAAGTGGCTACTCGACAACAGCCTGACGAACCGGCTGCTGGTGATCATCGCCAGCGTGGTGCTGATGGCCTACGGCGCGT
>JADYYZ010000442.1 GCA_020853405.1 Acetobacteraceae bacterium | reverse complement strand
TTCCTGCTTGGCAATGCCGGATCGAACGGCATCAACGCTGCCATCTACCGCGATCTGCCGTACGACCTCGCCACCGCGTTCGAGCCGATTTCGCTGGTCGTGATGGGGCCGAACGTGCTGACGGTGAACCCCAAGGTGGTGCCGGTCGCCAGCGTGATGGAGCTCGCGGCATATATCCGCGCCCGGCCCGGCCAGCTGAACTACGGCTCGGGCGGGGTCGGTGCCTCGAACCACATGACCACGGAACTGCTGAAGCACCAGCTCGGGCTCGACATCCAGCACGTGCCCTATCGCGGCACCCAGGCGATGGCGCTGGGTGCGATTTCCGGCGATTCGCCGGTGCTGGCCGGCAACCTGGTCAACCTGATGCCGTTCATCCAGCGCGGCGAGCTCAGGGCACTCGCGGTTACAACCCGCACGCGCAGCCCGATGCTGCCCGATGTGCCGACCATGATCGAGGCAGGGGTTCCCGACTTCGAGACCGTTGCCTGGAACGGGCTGCTGGCGCCGAAGGGAACGCCGCCGGCGATTCGCGAGCGCATGCATGTCGAGCTCGTGAAACTCCGCGACAACGCGATGCTGCGCGAGCGCATCTCGGCGATCGGCGGCGAAGTGGTGATGAGCACGCCCGAGGCGTTTGCCCAACGCATCCGGGACGACATCGCGAAGTGGAAGCGATTGGCCGAGGCTGCGGACATCCGCGCGCAGTAGCCCCCGGCCCGCCGCGACGAAAAAGGCCCCGGGGTGGCTGCCCCGGGGCCCTTTTCTACGCGCCGAATGCGTGCGGTCTCAGGTGGGATTGCGCCAGGCTGGTCCGCGTCAGGCTGGTCCGCGTCAGGCTGGTCCGCGTCAGGCGGTTCCGGGTCAGGCGGCGCGGCGGCGGCGGCGGGCGGCGAGGCCAAGCCCGATCAGGCCGGCGCCCAGCAGACCCAGCGTTGCCGGCTCCGGCACCGGCACGGGCACCTGCACCAGCAGGTCCTGGTTGCCGATGCGCAGGATCGTGCCGACCTCGGCGCCGGGCGCCCAGGCACCGTTGAAGATCGACAGATAGCTCAGCGCCTGGTTGACGACCGCGTTGGTGGTCGCGTTCGGGTTGATCAGCCGGAAGGTGCCGGCGCTGTTGCCCAGCAGATCGGCTGCGTTGTAGCTCGACGACGTTTCGTAGGCGATCTCCCAGACCGCGACCTGGAACGCGGCGCTCTTGGTCGCGCTGGTCAGCGAGTCGGCGAAGTAGTTGTTGTAGAGTGCCCGCAGCTGCGGCGCCGCGGCGGAATATTCCGCGGTGCTGCTCAGCGTGTTGGCCAGCGTGCCGCCATAGGCCGTCCCGCTGCTGTTGATGCTCAGCGTCTCGTCCGGCTCAAGGCAGTAGGTGAGGAAACTGGTCCAGGGGCCACCATTGCTGGTCGTGCTGTACTGAAGCGCGAAGGCCCCGACATTCACGCCGGGCGTCCAGACGGTGTTGTTCGGCCGGACCACCCGCATATGCATCGTGACGTAGCCGGGGCCGCCATTGAAGACGCTGCCGCCGCCATTGCCGTCGCGCACCCAGACATTCGGCGCCGCCGAGGCGGCCGATGCCGCCAGCGTCAGCCCAGCGATCGCGATTGCACCCGCGACCACCCCCTTCATCGTTGCTGCCACAGCGACCATCGCGTCAGTCCCCTGCGCCGGCACCCACACGCTGCCAGCCCGACAATCTTCCAAGCAATCAGCATGCCAACGCTGGACCCAAGGGAATCCTTGGCCTTGTGAACGACAGCGGCACGAGGGTGGAACGGAATTGTCAAATCGTTCGACACCACCTGTCAGATTTTCCGACTCGTACACCGGCACCGGCGCCGTGGTCAGCCGCCGCGCCGTGCCCGCGGGTGCGCCGCAGCATGAACCCGAAGCAGCCCTGCCTGGTCGACCGCGGTATAGCGCTGGGTGGTGGAAAGGCTCGCGTGCCCCAGCAGTTCCTGCACCGCGCGGAGGTCGGCGCCACCCGCCAGCAGGTGGGTTGCGAAACTGTGCCGGAGCGCGTGCGGCGAGGCGCTTTCGGGCAGGCCGTGGCCACGCCGCCAAAGGCGCATCGCCTTCTGCACCAGGCCCTGCCGAAGCGGCCCGCCGCGGGCGCCGACGAACAGGGCGTCGTCCGGCGCCAGGCGATAGGGGCAGGCACCGATATAGGCCGCCACCCTGGCGCGGACCGCGGGCAGCACCGGCACCTGGCGCTCCTTCGCCCCCTTGCCGAGCACGCGCAGCAGCGCCGCCGACCCAGGCAGCGGCGCATCGCGCCGAAGGATGCCAAGAATCTCGGAAATCCGGAGCCCTGCCCCCCAGGCCAGCGCCAACACCGCCTCGTCGCGCAGCCCGATCCAGAGGGTGCTGGCGGTCTTGCCGACCTCGTCGAGCGCTGCCTGGGCATCAGCCTCGGCCAGCGGCCGGGGCAGCAGGCGCGGGATTTTTGGCGTGCGCACGGCACGGCCGGCAGCGATGCGAACCCCCCGCGCGCGGGCAAGCCAGCGCAGGAAGGTGCGCGCTGCCGCGAGTTTGCGCGCGCGGGTCTGCGGCAGGTCGCCCGCTTCATCGCGCGCGGCAAGAAAGGCGCGCAGATCGGCAGCCGTCAGCCGGGCCAGCCGCGCCTCGTCCGGCGGCTCGCCGAAATGCGCCTCGAGGAACAGAAGCAGCGCCCGCACGTCGCGGGCGTAGGCAGCGACGGTCAGAGGGGAAAGCCGCCGTTCCGCGCCAAGCCAGTCGAGGAAGGCCGGGTCCGGGGTCAACGGCGGCGAAGCGCCGCGTCGACCGAAGCGGCCAGGAACTGCAGCAGGTCGGTCGCCTGGCCCGGCTGGAATTTCTCCGCCTCGCGCGCGCCGATGGCAAGCAGCGCCGGTTGCTCGCCGGCGGCACGGCACAGCCGCAGCAGCGCATCGCTCGCCACCAGCGGGTGCGCCTCGCCATGCAGCGCCGCGGTGTCGGCGGGGTCGCGCCGCAGCACGACATCGCGGCCGGCGGGAAGCAGGCGGGCGATCTCGCCTGGCTCCAGCGTGCGGAAGCCGGGTGGCGCCGGCCGCTCGGCGCACAGGCTCACCACCTCGACCCCGAGCAGGTCGGCCAACGCCGGCAGCACCGATGCAGGCTCGCGCGCGGCGACCAGCGCCAGCACGGCGCGCTGGATGCGTGCCGCCGCTGCCATGTTCGCCCTGCCGTTGGCGAGCAACCCTTCGATCTGGCGGGAGAGTGCCGCTTCGCGCGCGGCACCGGCGGTGAGGCGCGCCTGCATGTGGTCGGCCAGGGTCTCGCCATGCACCCGCGTCGGCGGTTCCTGCTGCGCATAGAGCGCCGGCCGTTCGGCCAGGAAGCGCGGATGCTCGGCGAGGTATGCCTCGACCAAGGCGGCGGCATCGTCGGCCAGCGGCGCCGCCCGGGTCATGCCGCGGCGCTCACGCGATGGTCTGGTTGGTCCTGGCCCAGTCGGCCAGGAAGGCAGCCAGGCCCTTGTCGGTCAGCGGGTGGTTGAACAGGGCGCGCAGCACCCCGGGCGGCAGGGTGGCGACGTGCGCCCCCAGTTTCGCCGCCTGCACCACATGGATCGGGTGGCGCACCGAGGCGACCAGCACCTCGGTGCGGAAATTCGGATAGTTGGCGTAGATCGCCACGATCTCGGCGATCAGGTCCATGCCTTCCTGGCCGACATCGTCGAGCCGGCCGACGAAGGGCGAGATGAACGCCGCGCCTGCCTTGGCCGCCAGCAGCGCCTGGGCGGCCGAGAAGCAGAGCGTGACGTTCACCGCCGTGCCCTCGCCGGAGAGTTCGCGGCAGGCGCGCAAACCATCGACCGTCAGCGGCACCTTGACCGCGACGTTGGGCGCGATCCTGGCCAGGAACCGCCCCTCGCGCAGCATGCCCTGGCTGTCGGTGGCGGTGACCTCGGCGCTGACCGGCCCCGCCACGACCGAGCAGATTTCCGCGATCACCTCGGCCATCTTCCGCCCCGATTTCGCCACCAGCGAGGGGTTGGTGGTGACGCCATCGACCATGCCCAGTTCGGCCAGCGCCCTGATCTCGGCGATGTCGGCGGTATCGACGAAGAACTTCATCGCGTGCCCTTGCGATTCGCGGGGAAGGTGGCGCTGCTATAGCCGATGCAGCGGCCGGGCCGAAAGCGTGTGCGGGTGGTGCTGGCCCAGGCCGTGGGTCCGTTCGACTATCTGCTGCCCGAGGGGCTCGCGGCGGCGCCCGGCCAGGTCGTGCTCGTCCCGCTCGGCAGCCGCCAGGTGCACGGCATGGCGGCCGACGAGCCGCCCGACGCAAACTTCCCCGAATCGCGGCTGAAGCCGATCGAGGCGATCGTGCCCGGCCTCGTGCTGGGGCCGGCGCTGCGGCGCTTCATTGACTGGGTGGCGGCCTATACGCTGGCGCCCGCTGGCCTCGTGTTGCGGATGGCGCTGCCCGCTGCCGCCTTCCAGCCGCCGCCCGCTTCGGTGCCGGCGGCCTGGGCAGCGGGGGGCGTGCCCGGCAAACTCTCGGCGGCGCGGCGCAAGGTGCTGGCGGCGCTGGAGGCACCAGGCGCGCTGGCCGCCGCCGCCCTGGCCGAGGCGGCCGGCGTCTCCGACGCCCTGGTCAAGGCGATGGCGCGCGAGGGCCAGCTGGTGCCGGCCGGGATCCTGCCGCCGCCGCCACCGCCGCCGCCCGTGCTGTCGGCGCGCCAGGCCGAGGCCGCCGGCCGGCTCCGCGCCACCCTTGGCGCGGCGACCCCCGGCGTGACGCTGCTGGAGGGCGTGACGGGCGCCGGCAAGACCGAGGTCTACATGGAGGCGGTGGCCGAGGCCCTGGCCGAGGGCCGCCAGGCGCTGGTGCTGCTGCCCGAGATCGCGCTGTCGGCGGGCATGCTGGCCCGCTTCCGCGCCCGCTTCGGCGAGGCAGCCCTCCCCTGGCACAGCGCCCTGCCGGGCCGCGCCCGCCGCCTCGCCTGGCACGCGGCGCTGGCCGGCGAGCCGAAAGTGTTCATCGGCGCCCGCAGCGCGCTGTTCCTGCCGCTGCAATCCCCCGGCCTGATCGTGGTCGACGAGGAGCACGACCCCTCCTTCAAGCAGGAGGATGGCGTGATCTACAACGCCCGCGACATGGCAGTGGTGCGGGCCCGCCTGTCGCAGGCTGCCTGCGTGCTGGTATCCGCCACGCCGAGTTTCGAGACGCTGTTCAACGTGGCGCAAGGCCGCTATGCCCACCTGACCCTGCCGGCCCGGGCGCTTGGCGCGCTGATGCCGCGGGTATCCGCGCTCGATCTCCGCGCCGCGCCGCCGGGGCGCGGCAAATTCATCGCGCCCCCCCTGGCCGGGGCGGTCGAGGCGACGCTTGCGGCGGGCGAACAGGCGCTGTTGTTCGTCAATCGCCGCGGCTACGCGCCGCTGACCCTCTGTCGCGCCTGCGGCCACCGCATGAAATGCCCCAACTGCACCGCCTGGCTGGTCGAGCACCGGCTGCGCCGCGCCCTGGTCTGCCACCATTGCGGCCATGTCGAGCGCCTGCCGGAGATCTGCCCGGCCTGCGGGGCGGAAGGCTCGCTGACGCCGCTGGGGCCGGGCGTCGAACGGTTGACCGAGGAGGCAGCGGAAAAATTCCCCGACGCCCGCACCGCGATCATGAGTTCCGACACCATGGCCGACCCCGAGGCCGCTTCCCTGCTGGTCGGCCAGGTGGCGGCGGGCGAGAAGAACCTGGTGATCGGCACCCAGGTGGCGGCCAAGGGCTGGCATTTCCCGAACCTGACGCTGGTCGGGGTGATCGATGCCGATGCCGGGCTTTCGGGCGGGGATCTGCGCGCGGCCGAGCGCACGCACGCGCTGCTGCACCAGGTTTCGGGCCGGGCGGGGCGCGAGGACAAGCCCGGGCGCGTGATCCTTCAGACCTACGCCCCCGACGACCCGGTGATCGCTGCCCTGGTCTCGGGCGACACCGAGAAATTCCGCGCCGAGGAGATGGCCTTGCGCGAGCTCGGCGGCTGGCCGCCGATCGGGCGGCTGGTGGCACTGATCGTCTCGGCCGCCGATGCGGCGACCGCCGATGCGGCCGGCTGGGCGCTGGCCCGCGCCGCCCCCCGCGCCGAGGGTGTGACGGTGCTCGGCCCCGCCGAGGCGCCGCTCGCGGTGCTGCGCGGCCAGCATCGGCGGCGGCTGCTGATGAAGTTTTCGCGCGGCATTTCGGGCCAGGAGCTGGTGCGGGGCTGGCTGGCCGCGGCCGAGGTGCCGCGCGCGGCGCGGGTGGTCGTCGATGTCGATCCGCAGTCGTTCCTTTGACGGCGCGCATCGCGCGCTTCGCCGGGTCACGCCGGTCTGCCGCACCGCGCCGCGAGGCCGGAACGGGTTTCGCGCGGAGTCCCGTTGCGGTGCGGCAAGGCGTGTGCTACCCGCCCCGCCGACGGGCGCGGGGGAGACCCTGCGCCGCCCTCCGACGTGCATCTCAGAAACATCTGGTCGCGATTGCCGGGGATCGAAGAACCTTGCCCTCCGAAACAGCCAGCACGGCAACACCGGCCGCAGCAACACCGGTCAGCGGCGGCGGCATCGCCGGCCGCTACGCCGGCGCCCTGATCGCGCTCGCCGACGACCGCATCGCCGCCGATCATTCGGTGCTCGACCGGCTGGCGGGCGACGTTGCGAAACTGCTCGCCCAGCTGAAGGGCGATGCCAATTTCCGCCGCTTCGTCGCCGACCCCCGCCCGCCCGCCACCACCCAGGCCAAGGTGCTGGCCGATGTCGCGACCCGGCTCGGGCTTGATCCGCTGAGCGCCAATTTCCTGCGCGTGCTGGCCGCCAACCGGCGGCTTTCCCAGCTGCCCGCCGTGCTCGCCGCGTTCGAGGCGCAGCTGGCGGCCAAGCGCGGCCAGGTCGCCGCCGAGGTGACCACCGCCACCGCCCTTTCCGACCCCCAGCGGGCGGCGCTGACCGCAAGCCTGATCCAGGCAGGCCATGCCAATGTGCGCCTGGTGGAAAAGGTCGATCCCGCCCTGCTTGGCGGGCTGGTCGTGAAGATCGGCTCGCGCCTCTACGACAATTCGGTGCGCACCAAGCTGCAGCGCCTGACCTATGCCATGAAAGATGGCGCCATGAAGGGAGCCGCCTGAGATGGATATCCGTCCGGCCGAGATCACCGACATCCTGAAGTCGCAGATCGCCAATTTCGACGCCGAGGCGAACGTCTCCGAGGTCGGCCAGGTGCTGAGCGTCGGCGACGGCATCGCCCGCGTCTATGGCCTCGCCAACGTGATGGCGGGCGAGATGGTGCGCTTCCCGAAGGCCGGCCTGATGGGCATGGCGCTGAACCTCGAGAACGACAATGTCGGCGTCGTGATCTTCGGCGAGGACAAGTCGATCGCGGAAGGCGACACGGTCGAGCGCACGCAGGCGATCGTCGATGTGCCGGTCGGGCGCGGGCTGCTCGGCCGCGTCGTCGATGGCCTGGGCAACCCGATCGACGGCAAGGGCCCGATCGAGGCGGCCGAGCGCCGGCGCGTCGACGTGAAGGCGCCCGGCATCATCCCGCGCAAAAGCGTGCACGAGCCGATGCAGACCGGCATCAAGGCGATCGACGCGCTGATCCCGATCGGCCGCGGCCAACGCGAACTGATCATTGGCGACCGCCAAACCGGCAAAACCGCCGTGGCGCTCGACACCATCCTTTATCAGCGCGAAGCGCACGACCGGAACGCGCCGGAAAGCGAAAAGCTCTATTGCATCTATGTCGTCGTCGGCCAAAAGCGCTCGACGGTGGCGCAACTCGTGAAGACGCTCGAAGATAAGGGCGCGCTCAAGTATTCGATCGTTGTCGCCGCCACCGCATCCGAGCCGGCGCCGCTGCAATTCCTCGCGCCGTTCGCCGGCTGCGCCATGGGCGAATATTTCCGCGACAACGGCATGCACGCGCTCATCATCTATGATGACTTGTCCAAGCAGGCCGTCGCGTCTCGCCAAATGTCGCTCTTGCTGCGCCGCCCGCCGGGCCGCGAAGCCTATCCGGGCGACGTCTTC
>JADYYZ010000441.1 GCA_020853405.1 Acetobacteraceae bacterium | reverse complement strand
TCGGGCGCCGGCGACGCTCGAACTGCTGCTGTACGGGATGGCGATCGGAGCGGTGGTGGGCATCCCGACAGGCCTTGCCGCGGCGCGCCGGCCCGACCGCGCGTTCGACCAGATCAGCCGCATCGTCTCGCTCCTCGGCTTCTCGACGCCGACCTACTGGCTCGGCCTCGTGATGCTGATGGTTTTCTTCTTCCTGCTCGACCTGGCACCGCCCGGCATGGGGCGCATCAGCCTGATGTTGGAGCCACCCGCGCGCATCACCGGCAGTTATTTCTGGGACTCGCTGTTGGCCGGCCAGTGGCAGTCAGCGAGAAGTGCGGGCGCACAGCTGGTGCTTCCGGTCGCCTGTATAGCGATCATAGCGGCAGCCCCGATCGTCAAGCAGGCCCGTGCCGCGGCGCTTGAGGCCCATGGCAGCGACTGGCTGCGCTTCGCCCGCGCCCAGGGACTGCCCGGACGGGACATCCGCCGGATGGTGCTGCGCAATAGCGCGACCCCAATCGTGACCTTCCTTGGCACCGAACTTGCCGGCCTGGTCGGCACCACGGCGCTGATCGAGTACGTGTTCGCCTGGGGAGGCGTCGGGCAGTTCGGGCTGAATGCGATCATCCAGGGCGATTTCGCGGTGGTGCAGGGCTATGTGCTGCTGCTCGCGGTCTTCAGCGTGCTGGTCTTCCTGGTGGTCGATCTCGCGGTGATGGCGCTGGAGCCGCGCGGCGGGCGGACGGCATGACGGCGCTGGCCGGGCCAAGAGCCGCAGACGGGCCGGGGCTCGCCGGCCGCCTCGGCGGGCGCGCGGCCGGGCTGTCGCGGCGTTCGCCGACGCTCGCCGCCGGGCTTGCCATCCTCGCCCTGTTTGCCGCCGTGGCGCTGCTGCATCCCTGGCTGCTGCCATATGACCCAACCGAGGTGGATGCATCGCTGATCCTCGCACCACCCGGGCCGCGGCACTGGTTCGGCACCGACGGCAACGGCATGGATGTGCTGAGCCGGGTGATGTACGGTGCAATCTATGCCTTCGGCATCGCGATCCCGGTGGTGATCGTCGGGCTTGGCGTCGGCGTGCCGGTCGGCCTGTTCACCGGCTGGCAGGGTGGCTGGACCGACGAGGCGTTCATGCGCGCGATGGACGCGCTGCGCGTATTCCCCTCGATCATCCTGGCGCTCGCCGTGGTGGCGGCAGCCGGGCCGTCGCTGCTGAATGTCGTGCTGGTACTGGGGTTCCTGGATGCGCCGGTCTTCGCGCGCCTGGTGCGGGCCGAGGTGCTGGGCCTCCGGGGTGGGACCTTCATCGAGGCGGCGATCGCGGCGGGCAACCCGACGGTGCGGATCCTGTTCGTGCACCTGATGCCGAACGCCATGCGGGGTGCGATCGCGCAATCAGCGGTACGCGCCGCCTGGGCGGTACGCGTCAGCGCGACACTTGCCTTCCTTGGCGTCGGCATCCAGCCGCCAACGCCGGAATGGGGGGCGATGATCCGCCAGGGCGCGGAATTCATGGTCTCGGGGGAATGGTGGGTGGCGGTGTTCCCCGGGCTTGCCCTGGTCGGCATGGTACTGGGACTGAACATGCTGGGCGACGGAATTTCCGACCTACTCGACCCCCGCACAAGGGCGGCAAGAGCATGACCCGGCGAAGCTCCCGAACGGGGGCTGCGACGTGACGTTGCTCGCGGTCGAGAACCTGCACACCCACTTCATCACCCGCGACCTCGACAACCGAGTACGCGTTGCGCGCGCACTGAACGGCGTCACTTTCACACTCGCCGCCGGGCACATCCTGGGCCTGGTCGGCGAAACCGGCGCGGGTAAGTCGCTTGCCGCGATGAGCATCCTCGGCCTTCTTCGCCCCCCTGCCCGGGTGGTGCAGGGCAGCGCCCGGTTCGAGGGGAAAGACCTGCTGGCACTGGGACAGGACGCACTCGACCGGCTGCGCGGTAGCCGTATCGCGCTGGTCGTGCAGTCGCCAAAATCGTCACTCGATCCGCTGGCGCAGGTGGGCAGACAGTTCGTTCGACTGCAGCGGGCGCATCGCGCGATCGATGGCGCCACGGCGCTGGAACGCGGACGCGCCATGCTGGAAGCGGTCGGCATTCCCGACCCCAGCCGACGGCTTTACGCCTGGCCGCACGAACTTTCGGGCGGCATGGCGCAGCGCGTGCTGATCGCGATGGCACTGGTCAACGATCCTGCCCTGCTGATCGCCGACGAGCCGACCACGGGGCTCGACGTGACGGTGCAGGCGCAAATTCTTGACCTGATCCGGGGCCTTGCGCGCGAACGCGGCATCGGCGTGGTGTTGATCACGCACGACCTCGGCGTGGTTGCGCACTACTGCGATGATGTCGCGGTGATGTTCTGCGGCCAGGTGATGGAATCCGGTCCGGTGCGAAGCGTGTTCGAGGCACCCCTCCACCCGTATACGCAAGCGCTGCTGGCCTCGACCCCGGAACGCCTGCGCCGGGGGACCGCGCAGCCTGCCTTCGCCCCGCCCGACCTGTTCCGCCTGCCGAAGGGCTGCCTCTATCGCCAGCGCTGCCCGCTGGCAGCACCGGTCTGCGCGCGCGAACCTCCCTGGCGAGGCGGCGAGCACGCCGCGCTTTGCCACTTCGCGCCGGCGGGGGCGGCATGAGCCTGCTCGTCGTCGATAGGCTGGCGCACCATTTCCGCACCGGCTCCGGCACGGTGCACGCGGTCAACGGCGTCTCGTTCAGCCTGGCCGCAGGCGAAACGCTCGGCCTGGTCGGCGAGAGCGGCAGCGGCAAATCGACGATCGGGCGGGCGGTACTTCGACTGATCCGCCCCGGCTCGGGCCGCGTCGTCTTCCAGGGCGCGGACATCACCTCGCTGCCCGAACGCCGCCTGCGCCGCCTGCGCGGGCAGATGCAGATCGTCTTCCAGGACCCCTGGAGTGCGCTCAATCCCCGCATGAGCGTGCGCCGCCTGATCGAGGAGCCGCTTCGCCTGCACAGCAGCCTCGGCGCCGGCGAACGCCGCGACCGGGCAGAGGCCCTTGCCGGGCGCGTGCGGCTGTCGGCTGGCATGCTCGATCGCTATCCGGCGGAACTGTCGGGCGGGCAACTGCAGCGCGTGTGCATCGCGCGCGCGATCGCCACCGATCCGGCACTGGTGGTGCTGGACGAGCCGACGAGTTCGCTCGATCTTTCGGTGCGCGCCGGCATCCTCGAACTGCTGTTCGCACTGAAGGAGGAAGCTGGAGCGGGGCTGCTGTTCATAACGCACGACCTCGGCACGTTGCGGCTGATCGCCGATCGCATCCTGGTGCTGTATCTGGGCCACGTGGTCGAGGATGGGCCGGCGGCGCGCGTCTTCGACGCGCCTGCCCACCCTTACACGCAGGCACTGCTCAGCGCGCACCTGCCCGCCGACCCGGCGGCGAAGGTTTCGCGCCACCTGCTTTCCGGCGAGGTCCCTTCGGCACTAGTGCTGCCACCTGGCTGCGCCTTTGCCGGGCGCTGTCCGATCGCGGTTGCGCGCTGCCGCGAACAGCAACCGGCACTGCAACCGGTCGGCCCATCGCACCAGGCCGCCTGCATCCGCATCGCGGAAGGTGCCAACCGGATCGCCGCGTAGCCGCTCGCTCCGCCAGTCACCACCAAGGACAGCAAGGACCGACATGCCGATTTCAAGGGAAGCCAGGAAGGAACTCGCGAAGATCAGAAAGGTTCGCGGCTATACGCTGCCGCTGCACGAGGTGATGGCGGAAGCCAACCCAGAGTTCCTGCGCCGCTATGGCGAGCTCGCCAGTTACGTGATCTTCGGCCCGGCCGAGAACCGCGCGCTCGATCTGAAGACCCGCTTCCTGGTGATGGTCGGCATCACCACCGCGGTGAAGGGAGACCGCGAGGGCATCGAATGGGCAGCCGCGCGCGCCGTGCAGCACGGCGCGAGCTGGCAGGAGGTGTACGAGGCGGCGTTCCTGGCCGGCCTGCCTGCCGGGTTTCCCGCGTTCGAGGGCGCAGCCAAGGCGTTCCAGGCGATGCACAAGGGCAAGGGTATCGTGCCGCGGCAGCGCTCCCGGAAGCCCGGCCCGCGCCGGCCGGCATGACCCGCCCGCCTCACGCGGCGGCCGGCACCGCGGGTTCGCGCGCAAGCTCCGCCGTCAGTGCCTTCAGCGCCGCCTCGTCCAGCGTCTCGTGCGCCAGCAGCTCCTCGGCGGTGCGGTCGAGCACGGCGCGGTTCCTTTCCAGGATCGCGCGGGTGCGGGCATAGACGCGGTCGACGATCTCGCGGATCGCGACGTCGATGCGCTCGGCGGTATCCTCGCTGTAGGTGCGGGTCAGCAACCCCCGCTCCTGCTGGCCGAGGAAGTTCGGCCGGTCGGGTTCGTAGGTGACATTGCCGAGGGTCTCGACCATGGCGTAGCGCACGACCATGCTGCGCGCGATGTCGGTGACCCTGGCCAGGTCGTCGCCGGCGCCGGTCGAGAGATGGCCGAACACGATCGCCTCGGCAGCCCTGCCGCCCAGCAGCACGGCGATCTTGTTCTCGAGCTCCTCGCGCGTCATCAGGAACCGCTCCTCGGTCGGGCGCGAGATGGTGTAGCCCAGCGCACCGACGCCACGCGGGATGATCGAGACCTTGTGCACGGCGTCGCTGCCGGGGATGGCAAGCCCGACCAGCGCGTGGCCCATCTCGTGCACGGCGACGATCCGCCGCTCGTTCGGGTTCAGCAGGCGGTTGCGCTTTTCCAGTCCGGCCACGATGCGCTCGACGGCGGCGGTGAAATCCTGCATCGCCACCGCATCCGCCTTGCGCCGCGTGGCCAGCAGCGCGGCCTCGTTCACCAGGTTGGCAAGGTCGGCACCGGTGAACCCCGGGGTCAGCGCGGCGATCTGCTCTGCCACGACATCGGGCGCCAGCTGCACCTTCTTCAGGTGCACCTTCAGGATCGCGATGCGCCCGACGCGATCGGGCCGGTCGACCAGCACCTGGCGGTCGAAGCGGCCGGCACGCAGCAGCGCGGGGTCGAGAACCTCGGGCCGGTTGGTCGCCGCCAGCAGCACGATGCCGACCGAGGGGTCGAAGCCGTCGAGCTCGGCCAGCAGCTGGTTCAGGGTCTGCTCGCGCTCGTCGTGGCCGCCGGCCATCTGGCTCGGCCCGCGGGCGCGGCCCAGCGCATCGAGCTCGTCGATGAAGATGATGCAGGGGGCGGCCTTGCGCGCCTGCTCGAACAGGTCGCGTACGCGCGCGGCACCCACGCCCACGAACATCTCGACGAACTCGCTGCCCGAGATCGAGAAGAACGCCACCCCCGCCTCGCCCGCCACCGCGCGCGCCAGCAGGGTCTTGCCGGTTCCGGGCGGCCCCACCAGCAGCACGCCCTTGGGGATGCGCGCGCCGAGCCGGCCATAGGCTTGCGGGTTCTTCAGGAAGGCGACGATCTCCTCGAGCTCGGCCTTCGCCTCGTCGACCCCGGCGACGTCGGCGAAGGTGACGCCGGTCGCCTTCTCCATGAAGATCTTCGCCTTGCTGCGGCCGACGCTCATCAGCCCGCCCAGTCCCTGTTTTTCGGCGAAGCGGCGGAAGAACAGCATCCAGATGCCGACGAAGATCACCGCCGGCAGCACCCACGACAGCACGGTCGCGAACAGCCCGCCTTCCGGCGCGCCCGAGAACTCCACGCCGGCGGCGCGCAGCCGCTCGGCAAGGCCGGGATCCTCGACCCGCATGGTCACGAACTGGCGGCGTCCTTCGACCGGTTCGCGCAGCGTGCCGCTGATGCTGCGCGCCCCGACCAGCGCCTCGCTCACCTGCTTCTTCTCGACCAGCGAATCGAACTGCGAGTACGGCAGCGTCACGGTGTTGCGCCAGGCGCCCAGCGCGTCCTGCAGCGCCAGCACCGCCATCGCCGCCAGCAGCAGGTACCAGAGATTGAGCTGCGTGTGCTTCTGCATGATGGTGCCGCGCTGTACCCTCCCCGCCGGATGCTAGCAGCAGCTGGCGTGCCGAGGCCATGGCTGCCGCGTTCGGCCGAGCTCGGCTAGGCTCGGCAGGCGCCCATCACCAGACGGAAGCGATCGTGAGCGAAGACCCCTATCACCTGCTCGGCGTGCCGCGCACCGCCAAGGCCGACGAGATCCGTGCCGCCTATCGCAAGCTCGCGCGCAAACTGCATCCCGACCTGAACCCCGGCGACCGCACCGCCGAGGAACGGTTCAAGAAGATCACGGCCGCCTACGACCTGCTCGGCGATGCCGAGAAGCGTGCCCGGTTCGATCGCGGCGAGATCGATGCCGACGGCACCGAGCGGCCGCCGCGGCCGGAACCGCCGCCCTGGACGACGCGGCGCGGCGCCGAGGGCTATGCCGATCCGTCCGCCTATGCCGACCTTGCCGACCAGGACGAGCTGCTGGCCGAGCTGCTCGGCCGCGGCTTCGGGCGCCGCCGCGGCGGCGCCGGCATCAAGCTGCGCGGGCACGATATCCAGGCGAGGCTCGAGGTGCCGTTCCTGGCAGCAACACTCGGCAGCACCCAGCGCATCACCCTGCCCGATGGCGGCACGGTCGATGTCAAGGTGCCGCCCGGTACGCGCGATGGCGACGTGCTGCGCCTTGGCGGCAAGGGCGGCGAGGGGATCGGCGGCGGCGCAACGGGCGACCTGCTGATCACGATCCATCTCGCCCCGCACCCGCGGTTCCGCCGCGAGGGCGATGACATCCTGTTCGATCTGCCGGTCAGCCTCGCCGACGCCGTGCTCGGCGCGAAACTCGAGGTGGAGGCACCGGGCGGGCGCGTGCGCCTGTCGGTGCCGGCGGGGTCGAACAGCGGCAGCGTGCTGCGGCTGCGTGGGCGCGGCGTGCCACGAGCGGGCAACAAGGGGGGGGAAAAGGCGGGTGATGCGCTGGCGCGGCTGGTGGTGATGCTGCCCGACCCGCCCGACCCGGCGTTGCGGCAGTTCGTGGAGAGCTGGGCGCGCGGCGATGCCGGCGAGAAGCCGGAAACCCAGGAGTAGCCGGCATGCTGGATCGCGAGATGTTCCTGCTGCGTGCGCAGCTGAGTGCCGGCGAGCTGGAATGGTTCGTGGCCGCCGGATGGCTCGGCGCGCACCCGCCAGGCCAGGATTTCACCGAAGCCGACCTCGGCCGGGTGCTGCTGATCCGCTCGCTGCGCCAGGATTGCGGCGTCAATGACGAGGGAGTCGAGGTCGCGCTGCGCCTGCTCGACCAGCTGCACGGCGCGCGCCGGGCGCTGGCCGGACTCGCCGGCGTGATCCGCACCCTGCCGCCGCCGCTGCGCGAGGAGCTGGTGCGCGCGCTTCGCGCCGGCGAGGCCGACAACACCCCGCCCTGATGCCATTGCCCGCGCCGGCAAGGATTCTTGCCGCGCGGCGCCCGCTGCCTCGCCACGGCCGCGCGGCGATCCCGGGTCACCAGAGGTGTCCGCTCGTTGCTGCGGTGCAACGCAGGGCCGCACGCACTTTCCAGCCGCGCAGGGGCTGGTTGACCCGATCGGCCCCACACGGCAAGCGTGCGCCCGACGCCAGCGCGGCGGCATCGCGACCGCGCGCGACGAGACCGCAATCAATGAGGACCGTGATGCCCGATACCGTCGCCGCCGATACCGTGCTCAGCCCCGAAGCGGCCCGCGCCCGGCTGATCCGCCGCCAGGACTTCGTCGCCTGCAAGGTCGCCTTCATCGACTGCAAGATGCCCGGCAGCCACCTCAAGGAGAACTACTCGATGATCGGGCCGGGGGTGACCACCAACCCCGACCAGGTGGTGAATCTGCGCGAACCGCACGGCTTCAACATCGGCGCCGCGGCGATGCCGTCGGGCATCACCAACAACCTGCATGTGCACTTCACCGCCGAGGTGTTCATGCTGTTCGACGGCGAATACAGGTTCCGCTGGGGCCCGAAGGGCGGCGACGGCGAATGGGTCGGCCGCGATGGCGACATCCTGTCGGTGCCGACCTGGATCTTCCGCGGCTTCACCAATGTCGGCCCCGATGGCGGCATGGTGTTCACGGTGCTTGGCGGTGACGATACCGGCGGCATCATCTGGGACCCCGACATCATCCGCGGTGCCGCGCAGTACGGGCTCTATCTGCGCAAGGACGGCGTGCTGGTCGATACCGCCCAGGGCGCGAAGAAGCCCGACGACGCAGCCCTGATCAATCCGATCAGCGCCGAGGATGCGAAGGGGTTCCAGCACTGGGCGCCGGAGCGGATGCTGGCCGAACGCATCGCGACCCACGCCGGGCGCGTCTTTTCCGACGCGGCCCTGCTCGATTCCTGCCTGCCCGGGCACGAAAGCGCGATGGCGCCGGCGATCGGCTGGGGTATTTCCGAACATCGCGACGGCTTCCCGCCGATCCGCGGCCCGCACGGCTTCTCGATCGAGTGGCTGCGGCTGGCGCCGGGCGCCCAGGCGGGGCCGTTCCGTATCGCCGAGAAGATGGTGCTGATGAACCGCTCTCCCGGCGTCGAGGTGACGCTGAACCAGGCCAGCAGTGCGGTGGCGCTCGCGATGGACCGGCGCGATATCCTGTCGGTGCCGCCGGGGGTCTGGCGCAGCATCCGCAACACGGGCAGCGGCGATGCCGAGCTGATCGTCATCTGCGCCGGCGACCAGCGCAAGCGCATCGAATGGAGCGCGGAAATCCTTGCCGCCGCATCGGGGCGCGACCGCGGGCGCGACCAGGATGGCTGGATCGCGCCCGCCCACCTGCTGCCGGGCGCGTCCGCCCTCCTGAAGGCCTAGGCGCGGGCGGCCCCGGCACGGGGCGTTGCCTCGTGCCGGGGCCGCTCACGCAGCCAGCAGCAGCACGGCCCACGCAAGCAGGATCTGACCGGCCGCGAAGCCGAGGTTCCAGCGGTTGGTGACGCGGTATGGCGAAACCTCGCCTGCCCCGGCCGCGGCACCCGGCCGGCTCGCCCAGCGCGCGGTCGCGATCGCGCTCGCCGACATCGGCGTCATCGACGCCGAGACCGCCCAGCCGGTGAGGTAGGCAAGCCCGAGCGCGGTGGGCGACACACCCAGCAGCTCGGGCGGGGGCAGCATGGCGGCCAGCAGCAGCACCGCGATGATCGGGTTCAGCGCCAGCTGCGAGAACAGCAGCATCATCGGCGCGATCGCGCACAGCACGACGATGCCGGAAAGGCCCGCGTCAGCGAACCACGCCGCCGCCAACGCCGAGGGGAAGGCGGCCGCAAGCGCCACCCCGGCAAATCCCGCCCCGCCCAGCACCGTTGCCTCGGCGCGGTAGGTGGGAATGCGCGCCCGGATCTGCCCGGCCAGGCGCAGCCCGACGGCACGAAGCCGCCGGGCGGGGCCGCCCGCTTCCTGCAGCCCGATCCAGGCCAGCGCGAGGAGAGGCAGCACGGCGGTCACGCCGACCACCAGCCGCACCGCGAACAGCCGCTCGACCGCGTAGGCGGCAAGGAACACCAGCAGCACGATGCCGGCGAGCCGCAGATGCGCGGTCCAGTCGAGCCCGTGGCGCCGCTGCACCGGCGCCTCGCCATTGCCGCGGCCAAGCCAGATCGCCAGCGCCAGCGCGGCGAGCGCGAATGCGAAGCCGGGCGGCACCAGGCCGGTCCAGTCGGCCCCCGGCACCGCCGCCAGCACCACCGCCATGCCGATGGAAAGCGGCGACCAGGCGGTGGTGCTGGTGAAGCCGCGATAGACCGCCATCACCGCCTGGCGGCGGGCTTCGTCCTCGGTGGCAGGGAGCGTGCGCGCCAGCATCGCGCCGAACAGTTCGATCGCGCCGTATGACAGGATCACGCCGAACAGGTGCGCCCCAGAGGCAAGCGCGGCGGCGCGCGCACCGGGCGGCTGCGCCACCAGGTCAAGCCCCGACCGCCGCACCAGCCTGCTGGTTTCGGCCGCATCGCGCAGGAAGCCGAGTGCCAGGAAGAACGCGGCATAGGCAGCCGCCCTTCGCAGCGCCTCGATCAGCGCGGGCAACGGCTGCGCGAGGCTTGCGATCGACGCCGCACCGACGCCGAGCACGATCAGCGTGAGGCGCCGCGCGAACGGCTTCTGGTTGCGGAATTCCAGCCCCAGATAGAGGAGGATGGCGACACCCCCGACCGCGCCGGCGGCCGGCACCCTCGCCAGCGCGTCGAGCAGCGCCGCGAACCAGGTGACGACGTAGAGCGCCGACGACAGGGCGCGTGCCCCGTCCCGCCGCGATCAGCCGGAGAACGCCGGCGCCGTCAGTGCGCTTCCAGCAGCCGCCCGAAGCCCTGGATGCGCGTGTTCAGCTTCAGCGTGCGCAGCACATTCCAGAACGTCGCCTGGTTGCTGGTGACCACCGGCTTGCCGAGCTCGGCCTCGAGCGCGGCGATCACCTCGATGGTCGGCAGCGCGGTGCAGGAAAGGAAGATCGCCTCGGCCTCCGGCCGGTCGATCAGGCGCGCCAGCCGGAACACGCTTTGCGGCGGCACGCGGTTGATGCCGCGGCGTTCCGCCTGCGTCTCGCCAAGGCCCATGCCGTGCCAGGCGACGACCTCGAAGCCCTCCTCGGCAAGGAAGCGCAGCTCGCCCTGGTTCACGAAATCGACATAGGGCGTGCCCATGGCGATGCGCGAAACACCCAGCGCACGCAGGGCCGCGATCACGGAATCACTGGTGGTGGTGGCGCGGCAGCCGGCAAGCCGTTCGAGGTTGGCGACGATCTGGTCGCGCGCGCACATGAAACTGCCGCTGGTGCAGCCATAGGCGATGATGTCGCATTC
>JADYYZ010000440.1 GCA_020853405.1 Acetobacteraceae bacterium | reverse complement strand
TCCTCGCGCAGCGCCTCGGCTTCTTCCCTGGTGGCCTCGCCGTAGATGCCGGTGCGATCGCTTTCGCCGGCGGCGATCCGCCGCGCCTCGGCAGCGAACTCCTTGCCGACATAGTCGCAGCGCGCCTCGATCTCGGCCCGCATGCGTTGCAGTTTCGCCATCATCTCGGCCGGGATCCTGGCACCCGCCACCGCGGTGGAGGACGGCAGCGCCGCTTGGTCCGGCACGACAGAAGGCGGCGCCGGCAGCGGGGCGGCCAGAGGGGCGGCCAGAGGGGCGGGCCTGCCCTTCTGCCTGGCCGCCGCCCCGATCGCCGGCGTCATCAGCGCGCGCGACACGCTGGTGCCGCCGCAGCTCGGGCATTCCACCAGCCCGCGCCGCGCGAGCTTCTCGAACGCGGCGCTGTCCTTGAACCAGCCGTCGAATCCATGTCCGTCGTCGCAGCGCAGCTGATAGTGGATCATGATGTGCCTCGCCCCACAGTTTGGGGACGCTGGCACTCTTGGCAAGTGCCTGCCAGCACTTGACTACGGCGCAAGCAGCGGATCGAGCCTGCCTGCCTCTTCCAGCGCCCGCAGCTCGTCATAGCCGCCGACCGCGGTGTCGCCGATGAAGATCTGCGGAACGGTCTGCCTGCCCCCCGATTTCTCGATCGCCTCGTCGCGGGCGGGGCTGCCGCGCGGTGCGTCGATCTCCTCGAACTGCGCCCCCTTGCTTTTCAGAAGGCGCCTGGCGGCGGCGCAGTAGGGGCACAACCAGGTGGTGTAGATAGTCACCTTCACCTGGGCTTTCGTGGCCGGGGCTTTCGGGACCGGGGCTTTCGGCGGCATCGTCATTCACGCCTCGTTTCGCGTTGCAGCGGCACCCGCGCCGCCGCCAGCACATCGACCGCGGCCGCGCCCGCCGCCCGCAGCACGCGCGCGCAGGCCTCGGCGGTGGCGCCGCTGGTCAGCACGTCATCGACCAGCAGCACCCGCCGCCCGGCGACGCGGCCGGGCCGGCGAAGCGCGATCGCGCCGTCGAGGAGCGCGGCCCGTTCGGCGGCCGACCGATCGCCCAGGGGCGGGGTCGCGCGCACCCGCTTCAGCAGGTCGGGCAGATGGGGGCGGAGCGCGATGCGCGAAAGATGCGACGCCAGCAGGGCAGACTGGTTGTAGCGGCGGGACAGCAGCCGGCTTCGGTGCAGCGGCACCGGCGCGATCAGGTCGCACTCGGCAAGCAGCTCGGCGCCCGCGCGCGCCATAAGTCGCGCCAGCGGGCGGGCATTGATGGTGCGGTCGGCGTGCTTGAAGGCAAGCAGCACGGGCTTGGCACCTTCGGTGTAGAGCAGTGCCGCGCGGGCGCGCGCGAAGGCGCGCGGCGCCTCGGCGCAGCGCGGGCACATTCTGTCGCCGGCAAGCCCGAGGCTCGCGAACGGCACGCCGCAGCAGGCGCACATCGGCGGCCCGATCAGGGTGATGGCGCGGAAGCACTCGGCGCACAGCAGGCCCTGCGCCACGGTCGGCGCGGTGCAGGCAAGGCATTGCGGCGGCAGCAGCGTGTCGAGGACCGACCCGCCCGCCGCCCGCAGCTGCCCGGCAACCCGGCCGACCAGCCGGCGCAGGCCAGCACCCCGTTCAGGCGCGCTGCGGGCCGGGTACGGCATCGTTGTCCCGCGCCACGTTTTCCGCCCGGCCGCCGGCAGCGCGGCCAGGCGGCGGCCGATCCGGCATCGCACGCCTCCTTTTAAGGGCGGCGACCCTAGGCGCGGTTGCATGGGGCGGCAACGGCACGCATCTGTTGGCTGGTGAGCGATTCCCGGCACCCGTTCGATCGTGCCCAGCTGCGCCGTGCCAGGGCGCGCGCCGGGCGGCTCGGCGACCCAGGGCTTGCCGCGGCCGCCGAGGAACGGCTGCTCGACCGGCTCGACGATGTGCGACGGCGCTTCAGCCGCGCGCTGGTGCTGGCGCCGCGGCCCGGCGCGCTCCATAGGGCGCTGGCCGCCCGCGGCGTCGGCTTCGTCGCCGAGGCAGCGCTCGATGCGCCGCGCGCCGGCGCCACCCTTGTCGATGAGGAGTTCCTGCCTTTCGCGGCCGCGAGCGTCGACCTGGTGCTGGCACCGTTCTGCCTGCACTGGACCAACGACCTGCCGGGCGCGCTGGCGCAGCTCCGCCGCGTTCTGGTGCCGGATGGACTGTTCCTTGCCAACCTGCCCGGCCTCGGCACGCTCGGCGCGCTCCGCCAGGCGCTGATCGCGGCGGAACTCGCTGCCACCGGCGGCGCGCATCCCAGGGTTTCGCCGTTCGCCGGTCTCGCCGACGGCGCCGGGCTGCTGCAGCGGGCCGGCTTCGCACTGCCGGTCGCCGACCTCGACCGGCTGACGCTCGCCTATGCCGACCCCTGGCGGCTGCTGGCGGAGCTGCGTGCCGCCGGCGAGACCAATGCGCTGGCAGCGCGATCGCGCCGGTTCCTGCGCCGCGGCGTGCTGTTCGAGGCGTTGGCGGCGCTGCCGCGCGGCGCCGACGGCAGGGTCGCGATCGCGGTCGAGCTGCTGACCCTTTCCGGCTGGGCGCCTGCCGCCACGCAGCAGCGCCCGCTCCTCCCCGGCAGCGCGGCGACCCGGCTGGCCGACGCCTTGGGCACGGCCGAGCGCACCGCCGGCGAGGCAGCGTCTTGCCGTCCCGAGGCAGGCGGGTCTACACGGTGCGATTGAGGATGCTTCGATGAACCAGCTGGAACGCTCGTCGCAGGCCGAGTCTGCCGACCCGCGCCGGATCAGCCTGCATGGCGCCGACGATTTCGCTGCCATGCGCCGGGCCGGCCAGCTCGCGGCGATGACGCTCGACATGATCACCCCGCACGTTCGGCCCGGCGTCAGCACCGACGCGCTCGACCAGCTGTGCCATGATTTCATCGTCGCCCACGGCGCGGCACCGGCGCCGCTCGGCTATCGCGGCTTCCCGAAATCGACCTGCACCAGCATCAACCACGTGGTCTGCCACGGCATTCCCGGCGATCGCCTGCTCGAGGACGGCGACATCCTGAACATCGACGTCACCGTGATCCTCGATGGCTGGCACGGCGACAGTTCGCGCATGTACATCGCCGGGCGTGCCCGCACCCGCGCCCAGCTGCTGATCGAGGTCACGCACGAGGCGATGATGCGCGGCATCCAGGCGGTGCGGCCCGGCGCCACGCTCGGCGATCTCGGGCATGCGATCCAGGCCTTCGTCGAGGCGAACCGCTTCTCGGTGGTGCGCGACTTCTGCGGCCACGGGCTCGGGCGGCGCTTCCACGAGCCGCCGAACGTGCTGCATTTCGGCCGCGCCGGAGAGGGTCTCGCGCTTCGCCCCGGCATGATCTTCACGGTCGAGCCGATGGTCAATGCCGGCCGGCCGGAGGTGAAGGTGCTGGACGACGGCTGGACCGCGGTCACCCGCGACCGCAGCCTTTCCGCCCAGTTCGAGCATACGGTCGGCGTCACCGCCGGCGGCGTGGAGATCTTCACGCTGTCGCCGGGCGGCTTGCACAAACCCCCCTATCGCGTCTGAACTGGTCCGGTGCCCGCCGGCACCGGTCGATAATAATATATGATCGAAGCCGGGCGGGCTTGACGGCAAGGCGTGGGTCGCCTTCCGTCCGACTGCAACGAGAGCGTGTGGTGATGGGCAAGCGGAAGGGTATGGCAGAGGCTGGGCCTTCGGATCTGCTCGCAGCGGTTGCGGGCGAGATGCCGATGTCCTTCGCCGGCCCCGCGCTTCACCAGGTCGCCGCGGCCAGCGCCTCGGGCCATCGCCAGCGCATGCGCGCCAAGCTGATGGCCGCCGGCCCCGATGCGCTGCACGACCACGAGATGCTGGAGATGGTGCTGTTCCTGGCGATCCCGCGCCAGGACACCAAGCCGATCGCCAAGGCGCTGCTGGGCCGCTTCGGCAGCTATGCCGCGGTGATCGCCGCGCCGGCGCACGAGCTGGCGGCGGTGCCTGGGATGGGCGAGGCGGCGATCGCGGCGCTGAAGACGGTGCAGGCGGCGGCGCTGAGGCTGGTGCGCGCCGAACTGCGCAACCGCGACACCATCGCCAGCTGGGACCAGCTGATGGCCTATCTGAACGCGGTGCTGGCGCGCGAGAACACCGAGCAGTTCCGGGTGCTGTACCTGAACAACCGCAACCAGCTGATCGACGATGCCATCCTGGGCCTCGGCACCGTCAACCACACCCCGGTCTACCCGCGCGAGGTGGTCAAGCGGGCACTCGACCTGCACGCCACCGCGATCATCCTGGTGCACAACCACCCGAGCGGCGACCCGACGCCGAGCCGCGCCGATGTCGAGATGACGCGCGAGGTCAAGGCGGCGGCCAGCGCGCTCGGCATCGTGCTGCACGACCACGTGGTGGTGGGCAACGGCGCCTGGGTCAGCCTGCGCAAGGAAGGGCTGCTGTAGCCGCCGCGCCCGCCTACCCCCGGTCGCCGTTGCCGTCCTGCCTGCCCTTCACCATCCCCAGCCAGAACCCGACCGAGGCGGCGATCACCAGCCAGGGGATCGCCCCCTCGACGTGGTAGTCATGGATGTGGAAATCGAGACCCAGCATCTCGTCGGCGCGGGCCACGCCCTCGACGATCAGCTCGAGCGCGATATAGACGATCAGCGCGACGCCGACATAGGCGATGACCTTGAACTTCTCGATCAGCTTGGCCAGGAAACTGCCCAGAAGCCCCATCATCACGATCGAGATCAGGAGCCCGACCGCCAGCAGCACGTAGTTGCTGCGCGCCACCGCCGCCACCGCCAGCACGTTGTCGAGGCTCATCGAGACATCGGCGACGATGATCTGGCGCAGTGCCGTGGCCATGGTCTTGACCTGCGGCGCCTTGCCGCCGGCGGGGCCGGTGTGCTCGCCCTCGGCATGATCGCCGGCGCCGAGCTCCTGGAAGAAGCCCCAGGCGATCCACAGCAGCGCGAGCCCGCCGACGATGTCGATCCACCACAGTTCAAGCAGCCAGGTGGCGCCGAACGAGAAGATGATGCGCAGCACCGCCGCCGCGATCACGCCGAACAGCACCGCCCTCGCCCGCTGTTCGGCCGGCAGGCCGGCGGCCGCGATGCCGATCACGATCGCATTGTCGCCCGACAAGATGGCGTTCAGCCAGATGATTTCCAGCAGCAGGTGCGACGAGCCGAGAAGTTCTTCCATGCCTGCGCCGGGTCCGTTGCAGCGACGACGGGATGCCGACCCTAGGCGTGATCGCGGGGCAGCGGAACGTGCCCGGCGGGCATGCCTGCGTCAGGCAGGGCGCAAGCGATGCCAGACCTCGTAGCTGCCATCATAGATCATATCGAGCGACACATAGAGGATCAGCAGGAAGCCGACCCAGGCGATCCAGCGGTGCCGGTCCAGCAGCCGTGCGATCAGGCTGGCCGCCACCCCCATCAGCACGACGCTGATCGCAAGCCCGATGATCAGCACCTCGAGATGGTCCTTGGCGGCGCCCGCCACCGCCAGCACGTTGTCGAGGCTCATCGAGACGTCGGCGACCAGGATCTGGGTGATCGCCTGGCGCAGGCTCTTCGGCCGGCCCGCCGCAACGCCTTCGCTGCCCGCCTCGGCCGCCTCGTGCGCCTCCACGCGGTGGGTCAGTTCGCGGTACATCTTCCAGCAGACCCAGAGCAGCAGGATGCCGCCGGCCAGCGTCAGGCCGACGATCGCCAGCAGCTGGGTGGTGATCAGCGCGAAGCCGATGCGCATCACGGTGGCGGCGCCGATGCCCCACAGGATCGCCTTGCGCCGCTGTTCCGGCGGCAGGCCCGCCGCCGCCATGCCGACCACGACCGCATTGTCGCCGGCCAGCACCACGTCGATCATCAGCACCTGGGCCAGCGCCCACAGCCACGAGCCCCACGCATCCATACCAGTACGGCTCCCGGCCTCGTTGCGTGAACGGGCGATTGCGGCCTTGGGGCGGACTTGTCAACCCGCCCGCCACTTGCCACACCCGGCCAAGCCCGATGGAGCCAAGGCCATGATCCCCCGCTATTCCCGCCCCGAGATGGTCGCCATCTGGTCGGAGGCGAACCGCTTCCGCATCTGGTTCGAGATCGAGGCGCTGGCCGCCGAGGCGATGGCCGGGCTCGGCACCATCCCAGGCGAGGCCGCCGCCACCATCCGCGAACGCGGAGACAGGATGCTGGCGGCGATCGGCGATTCCGACATCGCCCGCATCGCCGCGATCGAGCGCGAGACCCGCCACGACGTGATCGCCTTCCTGACCTGGCTGGCCGAGGGGGTGGGCGAGGCCAGCCGCTTCGTCCATCTCGGCATGACCAGTTCCGACGTGCTCGACACCTGCCTTGCGGTGCAGCTGAAGGCGGCATCCGACCTGCTGCTGGCCGACCTCGACGCCGTGCTGGCAAGCCTCAGGGCACGGATCGAGGAGCATCGCCACACGCCCACCATCGGGCGCAGCCACGGCATCCATGCCGAGCCGACCACCTTCGGGCTGAAACTCGCCGGCCACTACGCCGAGTTCGCGCGCGGCCGGCGCCGGCTCGCCGCCGCCAGGGACGAGATCGCGACCTGCGCGATCTCGGGCGCGGTCGGCACCTTCGCCCATCTCGATCCCGCGATCGAGGCGCATGTGGCCAGGGAACTGGGGCTGACCCCGGAGCCGGTCAGCACCCAGGTGATCCCGCGCGACCGCCACGCCATGTTCTTCTGTGTGCTCGGCGTGGTCGCCTCCGCCATCGAGCGGCTGGCGATCGAGGTGCGACACCTGCAGCGAAGCGAGGTGCGCGAGGCCGAGGAGTATTTCCATCCCGGCCAGAAGGGTTCCTCGGCGATGCCGCACAAGCGGAACCCGGTGCTCTCCGAGAACCTGACCGGGCTCGCGCGGGTCGTGCGCGCGGCCGTGGTGCCGGCGCTGGAGAACGTCGCGCTGTGGCACGAGCGCGACATCTCGCACTCCTCGGTCGAGCGGGTGTTTGCTCCCGATGCCACGATCGCGCTCGATTTCGCGCTGGCGCGGCTTGCCGGCCTGGTCGCGAACTGGACCATCCACCCGGCGCGCATGGCCGCCAATCTCGGTTCGCTGGGCGGCGTCGTGCAGTCGGGCGAGGTGCTGCTGGCGCTGGCCGCTTCCGGCCTCTCGCGCGAGGACGCCTACAGGCTGGTGCAGAAGAACGCGATGGCCACCTGGCAGGGGCTCGACAAGCCAGGCGGGCGCAGTTTCCGCGACAACCTGCTGGCCGATGCCGAGGTGACGGCCAGGCTCGACCGGGCCGCGATCGAGCGGGCGCTCGACCCGGCCCTGCAGGTCGCGCGGGTCGATGCGATCATCGACCGGGCGCTGGCCGCGTGAGGCATCGCGCCGGGCGCGCCGGCGCCTGGGCGGTTTGACGACCCGGCGGGGCGGGCCTAGGGTCGGCTTGCTGGTCCGTCGCCCACGGGCCGTGGAGCGCATGGTTGCTGCTGCTCGATGAGCACCCTGGACCGCCGCACCGACACGAGCCTTTCCGCCCCCGCCCTGCCGAACGCAGGCTCGCCCGCCCCCGAAACGGCACCCCGCAAAAGCTGGCTTCGCCTGCTGCGGCTGCCGGCGCTGATGCTCGCCGCGATCGGTATCGCCCTGGTCGTCAACTGGTATTTCCAGGTCTGGCGCTTCCTGGAATCGACCGACAACGCGACCATCCAGGGCGACATCGCGATCCTGGCCGCGCGTGTCGAGGGCCACGTCGCCGCGATCCTGGTCGCCGACAACCAGCACGTGACGGCGGGCGAGCCGCTGATCCAGCTCGAGGATCGCGACTGGCGGGCCCGGCTTGCCGCCGCCGAGGCAGCGGTCAGCGCCGCCGCCGCCGCGGTCGAGACCGCCGACCGCCAGGTGACGCAGCAGGACGCCGCGATCACCCAGGCCGACGCGGCGCTGCAACAGGCACGGGCCGAGGCGGTGCGCGCGCGCGCCGACGCCGGCCGCGCCAGCAGCCTGGTGGGCGGCGGCTGGACCAGCCGCCAGGCGCTCGACCGTGCCGAAGCCGATACCCGCAAGGCGGATGCCGGGGTGACCGCCGCCGAGGCGGCGATCGCCGCCGCCCGCGCCCAGAAGACCGTGCTGGAGGCGATCGCCGCGGAACGCCGCGCCGCCGTCGCCCAGGCCAGGTCGGCTGCCGAGCTGGCACGCATCGACCTCGACAACACCGTGATCCGGGCGCCTTTCGCCGGCCAGGTCGGCAACCGCGCCGCCCAGCTCGGCCAGTATGTGCGCGCCGGCACCAACCTGATCGCGCTCGCGCCTGAAACCGGCGCGCTGTTCGTGGTCGCGAACTTCAAGGAGACCCAGCTCGCGCGCATGCATCGCGGCCAGCCGGTGGCAATCAGCGTCGATGCCCTGGGCACGACCATTCCCGGCCATGTCGACAGCATGGCACCGGCGACCGGCGCCCTGTTCAGCCTGCTGCCGCCCGAGAACG
>JADYYZ010000439.1 GCA_020853405.1 Acetobacteraceae bacterium | reverse complement strand
GCCGCCGCGGCCGGGGCACTTGCCAGCGCGCCCTCGTTCGCCCAGGTGCGGCGGCGGCGGGCCGATGCGCGGGTCGCGGTGATCGGCGCCGGTCTCGCCGGCCTGGTCGCGGCCTACCGGCTGGTGCAGGCGGGGGTCGCGAATGTCACGGTGTACGAGGCCAACCGCCGCATCGGCGGGCGCGTGTTGTCGGGCCGCGATGTCGTCGGCGACGGCACGCTGGTCGAGCTCGGCGGCAGTTTCATCAACTCCGACCACGAGGACATGCTGGCACTCGCCCGCGAGTTCGGGCTCGGGCTCGAGGACGGCCAGGCCGGCGAGGATGGCACGCTCGCTGCGACCTACTGGATCGGTGGCCGGCGCCGGACCTTGCGCGAGATCGCCGAGGAATCGCGCGAGCTGCTGGCACGGCTCGAATCCCTGCGCAAGGCGGGCGAAGCGGCCGAGGCCGCTGCCGATCGCAAATCGGTGGCCGCGATGCTGGACGAGTTCGGCGTCTCCGGCTGGCTGCGCACGCTGCTCGATATCGGGCTGACGCAGGAGATGGGCGCCGAACCCGGCGCGATGAGCGCGCTCTATCTCGTCGAGGCCTTCGCGCCCGATGTCAGCGTGCCGAAACGCGGCCTGTTCTCGTCGGACCAGCGCTTCCAGGTCGAGGGCGGCAACGACCGCATTCCCGCTTCACTCGCCGAACGGCTCGGGGCGCGGGTGCGGCTGGGCGAACGGCTGTCGCGGATCGCGCCGCGCGGCCAGGCCTTTGCGCTGGCATTCGGACCGCGCGAGGTGGTGGCGGACATCGTGGTGGTGACGCTGCCGGCGACGATGCTGCGCGGGGTCGCGATCGATGCGCCGATCAGCCCGTTGACCCGCCGTGCGATCCGCGAGCTCGCCTATGGCAGCAACGCCAAACTGTTCGGCGGCGTCGCCGCCCGCCCGTGGCGCGGCCGGGGCGATTCCGGCGAGTGCCTGAACGATTTCGGCTTCCAGACCTGCTGGGAGGATCATGGCAGGGCGGGCACCGGCGCCGGTACGCTGACCATCTTTGCCGGCGGCCGTGCCGGCGTCGGCTTCCGCGACGGCCGGCCCGATGCCCGCGTGCGCGATGTTGCGCAGCTTCTGGAGACGGCATTCCCCGGCGCCGCCGCTGCCGTCACCGGCAAGGCAAGCCGCATGCACTGGCCGAGCAATCCTTATGTCGGCGCCTCCTACTCCTGCTTCGCGCCCGGCCAGTGGGTGGGATTCTCCGAGGCCTGGGCGCCGGCCGGGCGCATCCTGTTCGCGGGCGAGCACACCAGCGGGAAATTCTCCGGCTACATGAACGGCGGCGCCGAATCCGGCCGCCTGGCGGCCGCGAAGGCGCTGGCGCTGCTCGGCTGAGCGCCAGGGCGAACGCCGGCTAGACCGCGAGCTCGACCAGCACCGGCACGTGGTCGGAGGCGAGCGCGCCGTCGCGCGCATCCTTCAGCACGCGGGCCGATTTCAGCCCGCCGGCGAGGTCGCCGCTGACCCAGATGTGATCGAGCCGCCGGCCGCGGTCGGAAGCGCGCCAGTCGCGGTTGCGGTAGCTCCACCATGTGTAGAGTTTCTCGGTCTCGGGCACGAAATGGCGCACCGCGTCGGTGAATTTCCCGGCACGCTGCCAGCCAAGCAGGCCCTCGGTCTCGACCGGCGTGTGGCTGACCACGTCCAGCAGCTGCCGGTGGCTCCAGACATCGTTCTCCAGCGGCGCGATGTTGAGATCGCCCACAAGCACGGTGCGCCGTGCCCCCGACCGCGCCGCGAAATGGTTCGTTGCCTCGGCGACGAAGGCGAGCTTGTGCGCGAATTTCGGGTTGGCGTCGGGGTCGGCGATGTCGCCACCGGCGGGCACGTAGAAATTCTCGACCACCAGGCCGGCGCCGGGCAGCTCGACCGCAAGGTGCCGGCAGTCGCCCTTGCCCACCCAGTCCGGCGTGTCGGGCACGATCGCCAGCGGCAGCCGCGACAGCACGGCAACGCCGTTGTAGCTCTTCATCCCACGCAGCGCGACGTGCTTCCACCCGGCATCGCGGAAGGCATCGCGCGGGAACGCCTCGTCGGGCGCCTTGGTCTCCTGCAGGCACAGGATGTCGGGGCGTTCCTCGGCCAGGAACGCCAGCACCCGGTCGAGCCGGAGCCGCACCGAGTTGATGTTCCAGGTGGCGAGTTTCAGCCGGCCGCGTCGTGGCACGGGTCTATTCGGCCGCCATGGAAGCCGGTGCGGCGGCGGCGAACGCACGCGCCGCCTCGGCGAAGGCGCCGAAGATTCTCCGGCTGATCGCGTCCCACTCGAAATCGTACTCCGGGTGCCACTGCACGCCCAGCACGAACCCCCGCGCCGAGGGCAGACTGACCGCCTCGATCGTGCCGTCGGGCGCCCTCGCCTCCACCACGAGGCCGGGGGCAAGCCGGGCGATCGCCTGGTTGTGCAGGCTGTTCACCGCCAGTTCCTCGCGCCCGGTGATGCGCGCCAGCAGGCCGCCGGCGCTCACCCGCACCGCGTGCGCCTTGCCGATCCGGATTCGCGGGTTGGCCTGGTCGACCGGGGTCGAGTGGTCGAGCCGCCCCGGCAGGTCCTGGATCTTCTGGTCGAGCGAGCCGCCAAGTGCGACGTTCAGCTCCTGCTGGCCGCGGCAGATCGCCAGCACCGGCACGCCGCGCGCGATCGCCGCGCGGATCAGCGGCAGGGTCAGCCCATCGCGGGCCGGGTCCTCGGGCAGGTCGGGCGGGTTGGGCGGGCCGTCGTAATAGGTCGGCTGCACGTTGCTGCGGCTGCCGGTCAGCACCAGCCCGTCGATCCGCCCGGCGAAGGCGGCGGGATCGCCCGCCTGGCCCATCGCCGGGATCAGCATCGGCAACCCGCCCACCACCAGGTCGACGGCGCGGATGTAGGTGTCGCTGGCAGCGTGGTTCGGCGTGTTGAAGATGCCGAACGCCTTCATGCAGCAGGAGATGCCGATCAGCGGTTTCATGAGTCTCGACGGAGGATGGGCAAACAACCTTAACGCAATCATGGCGGGCCGCCAGACCCCCGAAGGCGCGACAGCTGCGCGTGCCGGCCCGCCTTGCGGGCTGGTAGCGGGTGCCGGGCACGGTGCGCACCGCTATTTCAGCCGCCATTGGTGGCGGTTGCCGGCGATGCCCTGCCGCAGCTGGCGCCAGCCTGCGCGAAGTGTCCTGGCGATCGTGCGGTGGCACTGGTGGCGGGCGTCGCGGGCTGTGTCGCCGTTGGCGCGCGCCAGCAGCATCGTGTTCAGTTTCAATGCCTTGCCGACCGTGCGCAGGCTTGCCTTCGCGGTTTTCGACAAATTCCGGTCGGGCAGTTTCAGCGGGTTCGCGGGCCAGGCATCGACCAGGCCCAGCACGTCCCTGACCAGCGCCAGTGCCGCGGTCGAGACGATCCTTGCCATCCGGCGGAAGCATCGGGCGAGCCAGTATGCCAGCCCGCGGAGCGTGGCCGAGCCCTCGGCCTCGGGGTGGGAAACCTTCACCAGCAGCGGTTCCAGCACGCCCGCGCGCGCCCAGCGCGTGAGCGTGCGATGCGCCGTGCCCGGCTTGCCGAGTTCGGCCGGCAGCTGCTTCCACGGCGCCTCGCTGGCGGCGACCCAGAAGATCGCATCGGCCGTGCGGCGCAGGTTCTGCGGCGGGCGCCCCGGCCCGCGATGCGGCCGATCGGGGTCGCCATGCGGCAGCCAGACGCGCAGTGCCGCCCATTCGGAATCG
>JADYYZ010000438.1 GCA_020853405.1 Acetobacteraceae bacterium | reverse complement strand
TCGAGGCCGGCGCGCAGGGCGAGCACAAGATCGCGCGCGGCTATCTGCCGGTGAAGACCACTTCCGCCCACCACATCCTGCATCCCGGCCTTGCCGAGGCGGTCGCCGATTTCCTTGCGCGCGAACGTCCTGCGATCGAAGCCCACATCGAGGAACTGGCCGCTGCCTCGCCCTATCGCCGCGACGCCGGCGCGTGAGGCGGGCTGCCTTCCAGCTGGCGGCCGCGATGGCGATCACCGGGGTGAACGTGCCGGTCGCCAAGGTCCTGGCCGAGAGCCTGCCGGTCGCGGCAATCGTGTTCCTGCGCTGCCTGGTGGCGCTGCTGCTGCTGCTGCCGCTGGCCCGCCTGGTCGAGCCGGGCGCGGCCAGGCCGCGCGGCCTGCTGGTGGCGAACCTCGCTGCCCAGGCGGCGTTCGGAACGCTGCTCTACAACGCTGCCCTGCTGGCCGGCCTGCGCCTGACATCGGCGCTGGAGGCCGGCCTGGTGCTGGCCAGCATGCCGGCGATGGTGGCGTTCGGTGCGTTCCTGCTGCTTGGCGAGCGGCCAGGTGCGGCGCAGTGGCTGGGCGCCTGCCTTGCCGTGCTTGGCATCGCGCTGCTGAACACCGCCCCCATCGGCTGGGATCGAGGCGGGCCGGCGGCGAGCCTTGCCGGCAACGCGCTGGTGTTCGTCGCGGTCTGCGGCGAGACGGTGTATGCGCTGCTGTCACGGCGGAGCGCGGGCGCGATCGGCATCTTCACCGGCACGCTGTGGATGCAGTTCTTCTCGGCGCTGATGCTGGCGCCGTTCGCGCTGCCCGCGCTGGCTGCTGTCGGCCGTGCCGCGATGACGCCACGGCTTGGCCTGCTGCTGGTCTTCCATGGCGCGACCGCCAGCGTGCTGCAGCTGCTGCTGTGGTACTCGGGAATGCGGAAAATGCCGGCATCGCGGGCGGGCATCTTCACGATCTTCCTGCCGGCCGCCGCCGCGGCCACCGCGATCGTCTGGCTGGGCGAACGGGCGACGGCAGCGCACGGCGCGGGCTTCGTGCTGATGGCGATCTCGGTGTGGCTTGCAACCCGCGGGGCCGGGCGGTGAGGGCCTGGTATGCCGCGCCGGTGGCGCGGTTCCTCGCGCACGCCGCAGAGGACGTGGTCGGGCGGCTCTCCACCGCCCTGGGCCTGACCCATGGCGGCGAGGCGGGGCGGCAGATCGCTGCCTGGCAGGCGATCGTGCGGCACCTGCGCACGGCACTCGCGGGTTGCCCCGGCGAGTGGACGATCGCCCTGGAATACGACCTGCTGCGCCTGGAGAAGCGCATCGATGCGGTGCTGCTGACCGACCGCGCGATCTTCGTCATCGAGTTCAAGGAGACGGCCCAGCACACCCCGGAAGCACTGGCGCAGGTCGAGGACTACGCGCTCGACCTCCATGATTTCCACGCGGAGAGCCGCCGCCACCCGGTGGTGCCGGTGCTGGTTGCAATCGGCGCCCCCGACCGTGCCATCGACCGTGCCATCGACCGTGCCATCGACTGGCCGCTGCTGTGGCACGGCGTCGTGCCGCCGCTATGCTGCAACACCGCCGCGCTCGGTGCGTTGCTGGCCGAGGCCATCGCCGCCATCCCGGTGCCGGCCATGCGGCTCGATGCCACGTCATGGCTTGCCGGGGCGTACCGGCCGGTGCCGACGATCATCGCGGCAGCACGACGCCTGTTCGATCGCAACACTGTGCAGGAGATCGCCGAGGCACGCGCCGACACCACGAACCTCACGCGGACCACGGCAGCGGTCCGGCGCGCGATCGCCCAGGCCCGCGCCAACGGCGAGCGCGTGGCGATCTTCGTCACCGGCATTCCCGGCGCGGGCAAGACGCTGTGCGGCCTCAACATCGTGTTCGGCGCCGAGGCGGAAGAAGGAACCGCGTTCCTGACCGGCAACGCGCCGCTGGTTGCTGTACTGCGCGGTGCGCTCGAACAGGATGCAGCAGCCGGCGATCGCAAGCGCGCGCGCATCGTGCGCCGGCCGATCCGGCAAAGCCTCCAGAACGTGCATCGCTTCCTCGATGACCTTGCCGCCGATCCCGAGAGGCTGCCGCCCGAGCGCGTGATCGTGTTCGACGAAGCCCAGCGCGCCTGGGATGAGGCGCAGGCCAGGCGCGACACCCAGCGGCGGAAGTCGCGGCTGTCGATGAGCGAGCCCGCGCACGCGCTGGAGATCATGTCGCGCCAGGCGGGCTGGGCTGCGGTGGTCGCCCTGATCGGCAACGGGCAGGAGATCAACACCGGCGAAGCGGGGCTTGCCGAATGGGGTCGGGTGATCGCCGGGCGCGGCGACTGGCGGGCGGTGGCCGCACCGCGCGCCTGCGAGGCGCCGGAACCGACGCAGCGCCTCGCGCAGGGCATGCCTTCCTGGCTCGCGATCGATGCCGACCTCGACCTCGCCGTGCCGGTCCGCAGCGTGCGCGACGCATCGGTTGCCGAGTGGGTCGAGGCCGTGCTGGACGATCGCATGCACGACGCCCGGCGCATCGCCAACGCCACCACACTGGCGGTGCTGCTGACGCGCGATCTTGCCACCGCGCAGGGCGCGCTGCGGCGCCTCGCGCGCGGGCTGCGCCGTGCCGGCCTCGTGCGGTCCTCCGGCGCCAGGCGACTGCGCGCGGAAGGTCTGGGAGCGGAACTCGAGGGCGACAAGCAGGTTGTGCCGTGGTTCCTGCGGCGCTGGCCCGACGTGCGGGCGTCCGACGCGCTGGAGGTCGCTGCCACCGAATATGCCTGCCAGGGGTTGGAGCTGGATGTCGTCGGGGTCGCCTGGGGCGGCGACTGGATCCGTGCGGCTGGCGGCTGGCGGGCGCGGGAGTTCGCGGGCACGCGCTGGAACGAGGTGCACAAGCCGGAAATCCGGATGTATGTGCGCAACACCTATCGCGTGCTGCTGACCCGCGCCCGCTACGAGACCATAATCTGGGTGCCGCCGGGCGACGATTCTGACCGCACGCGCCCGCGTGCCGAAATGGACGCGATCGCCGACTTCCTGCTGGCCTGCGGCGCGCGGCCGCTGGATCCCGCGGAAGGCGTAACCGATGCGTCCGCGGCGCG
>JADYYZ010000437.1 GCA_020853405.1 Acetobacteraceae bacterium | reverse complement strand
GGGCGACGCGATAGGCGATGTCGGCGCCCTCGCCCTCGATCGTGTGGCGCAGCAGGACGCGCGCACCGGGCGGCGGATCGGTGAAGGCGATCTCGTCCTGGTAGGCCATGGGAAGGTAGCCGCCGCCAGCGAACATTTCTGTCGCCACCTCGCCCCATATCGGCGCGGCATCGGAAGCCCACATCAAGGCGGACGGGTCGCTGTCGGCCAAAAAGTCGTCGGCGACGACGCTGGCGTTGGTCCGTGTGCCGGGGAAACCAAGAACCCTGAAATCGACCAGCGCGGCCTCGGTGCCGGTGATCGGCGCATCGCCCAGGTTGGTGACGATGCGCGCGGCGCTGGCGCTCTCGTTGCCGGAGGTGTCGACCGCCTTGATCAGCAGCGTGACGGAGCCGGCCGGCAGCGCATCCAGTTCGAACGGCGAGGCGGTAAGCAGGCCGCCATGCGCCGGCTGTGCCTGGCCCCAGGCCACGGAGTTGCCCGGCGCCCAGCGGATGCGATAGCCGGCGATGTCGAGGTCGGGCACGGCAGCCCAGTCCAGCCGCCGCCCGCTGATCACGAAATTTTCGACATCCGACGGTGGTTCGGACTTGCCCTGGACCTGGTGCTCGACCACCCCGGTCCAGGCACCAGCGAGACCCGATGGCGTGACGCTGCGCGCCTGGACCTCGTAGGTCGCGCCGTCGGCGACCGGCCCGGTGAACAGGGTTGGGCCGGGGCCAGCGACCGACTCCCACTCGGCGAGGCCCAGAAGCCGCCAGCGCAGCTGGAAGCCGGCCGGCGGCGTGTCAGCATCGGCTGAGCGAAGGCGCACGCCGATGCGGGCGAGCACGGTGCCGTCGCTGCCACGCAGCAGCGCCGCGGTGCCACTGAAGATCTCTGCGACCACCGGCGCTGCCGGCGTTGCGCGTAGCGGTACGACCGGCAACGTGAGCAGAGGATCGAAAGCCGGGATCGGGCCGGCATCGGCGGCGTGGATGTCGGGCGCGGCATCGACCAGCACGAGTTTCGCAGTGAGGTTCGGGCCCGGCTCGATCGACTTCACGATCAGCGCCGCGCTCTCGCGGTTCACCTCGCCCACCATGACCAGGTCGCCAACCGCCGGCGCGGCCGCCACCGCGCGGGGCGTGACGAAGGTGAAACTGTCGGTCTCGGACTCGATGCCGGCGGCGGCGACCGTCACCGGTGCAATGTCGCCCGCGGCGTCTGCGGCGCGCCAGCGCACCACATAGGAGCGGTCGTCGCGCACCGGCACGCGCTCGTCCAGCACGACTGCCGCCACATCCGTCCCGGCCATGGTGAGCGCCTTCACCCGGCCCCAGCCTGACCCCCAGAGCGGCACGTCGTGGGTCACCCGCACCAGGTCGCCCCTGGTGCAGAGCAGGTTCTCAACGTCGCAATTCAGCTCGTAGAGTTCGGGGCGCAGCGTGGCGGCGGCCAGGTAGTAGCGCCCCTCGCGCAAGGCCTGGGCGCGGCGGGTGCAGCCGAACAGGTCCAGCGTGTCGACGCGGCTGGCGTTGGTCTCGTCGTGACCGTCGGCGTAGACCGCGAGCTCGGCCTGCTGCCAGTCGCGGTCGGGATCGACATAGCGTACTCGCACGCCGTGCCAGGTCTCACTGAACACTTTTGCCCCGACGAAGCCCCAGGAGTTCCGGGGCGTGAAGTGCTGGATCGGCACGGTCTGCGGGATGTCCTCGACGATGCTGAACCTGCCGTCGCGCATGGCGGGCGCGGCCCGGCCGGCGGCGGCAATATCCTTCAGCGTCTGAAAGACCGTGCTGCGGGTATCGATCACGCCGTCGAACGTCTGCTTGGGGCCGCCATCGGGCTGGATGGCATCGGTGCGGGCGGCCCAGGCCAAAAAATCGGCCAGCTGGATGCGGTCGTCGGCAACGGGGAAGCGGTTCGCCTGGCCGCGCAGCACGTCGAGATAAGCCCAGGCCGGGGTGCGGGTCTTCTGGTAGGCCCAGGCAGACCCGTTCCAGACCGGCAGCAGCGTCTCGGCGATCGCCGAGAGGTCCTGGATGGTGCCGTTCAGCTGGTCGGTGGCGCGGATCCTGAGGCCGAGCAGGCAGCGCCCCTTGGCCAGCACCGGCCGGCCGGGCTGAAAGCTGCGGATCGCGGCCAGATAGAAGATGTCGCGGATGTCCTGGCTGGTCTCGTTGTCGGCGGTGGTGCGGCTGACGCGCACCTCGTAGCGGCCGGGCGTGCCGACCGCCCGGCGGTAGCTCTGGATGAAGCTGCCGGTGCTGGCGGCGCTGACCGCGTCGTCGGCCCATGGCGTCCAGGCGGCGACGCCGACGCGGCGGTATTCCAGCCGCACGCCGACGGTGGTCACGGCGACCGTGCCCTCGGGGCGGGCGACGCGGAACAGCTGCGGCCAGGCCAGGTCGATGCCGAGCTCAGAAGTGTTGTCGCGCGTTTCGATCACCTGCGGCCCGCCGGCGGCCGACACTTTCAGGCTGAAGGAATCCTGGCGGATGGCGGATGGGTATAGGCCGACCCGGCTGTCGTCCTCGGGCCAGCCCTGGAGAATCTCTGTTTCGACGCCCTCGAACTGGGTGATCGGCGTGGTGCCGATGCGGATATCGCTGAGCTCGAGCGGCCCGTAGCCGAAATCGAACAGGCAGCGCAGGTAGGTCTCGTTTCCGACGGTTTCGGTGACATCGCGCGCGGCCTTGGGTGGGGTGACGCGATGCCGGCCGTACACGCGCGGCACCGGCTGCCACGGGCGGGCCGCATTGGAACTGCCGGTCAGCGTCGGCGACGTTCTTGCGAGCTCGCCGCTGCCCGTGCCGTTGAGGTCAGAGAGGCGGGGCGTCTCGACGGGGATCAGCGCGTTGACCAGCAGGCTGCCGGCGATGGTGATCCCTGCCCCGATCAGGGTCGAGCCGAGGCCGGAGATGCCGAACAACGAGATGCCGCCGAGCGGCCCGCCGGTGGCGGTCAGTGCCGCGGCGGCGACGACGATGGCGATGGTGAGTGCGATGCGCACGATGCCGCGGAAACTGCCGCCGCGCGGCACTACCACCAGCCGCAACTCGATGCCCGCCCGAGGGTGCACGACATGCCAGCGCTCGCGCGGCACCGACCACTCGCTGCCGTCCGGCCCGACCAGCGTGGCCTGGGCCAGGGTCCGCGCGACCGGATCCGGGAATGCCTGTTCCGCGAGCTCGGCGATCGAGAGGCCGGGCGGGGCAATCAGCCGCGCCACATCGCTGCGGAACGGGCTTGGGCGCGCCAGGACGCGGATTGCCTGCTCCGGGGCGAGCGGCGGCAACGCGGCGGGCACGGTCACGCCAGCGTCCCGTGCCGGTACAGGCAGACCAGGCGGGTGCGCCACATCCGGCTGTCGAGGCGCTCGATGGCGCTGTCGGACCCCTCGCGCACATGCAGGAACCAGTTTTGGCCGACGACCAGGCCGACATGGATCGGCCTGCCGTGCAGCAGGAATTTTGCGACATCGGCGGCGCGCGGTGCGTCAGCGGAGTCCACGGCGTGCCAGCGGTGGTGCGCGCAGCACTCGGCGACCGCGCCACCGATGAAGGCGGCGAGGCGATCGAGGTCCAAGACCCTGCGCTCGCTGGTCCAGCCACCATCCAGGGCTGGCAGTGCGATGGAAAACTGCTCGGCCAGCACCAGCCGCACCAGGCCGTAGCAGTCGAGACCATCGCGACTGCGGCCGAGCACCGTCCAGGGCAGGCCGACGTAGTCGGCAACCCAGGGCGGCAGCGGATCGGGCATCAGAACAGTCCGGGATAGTCGGCGGGGGAATAGTCGCCGGCGGGAAAGCGGGCGTTCAGAATGTCCTCGGCGCCGAGCTCGACCTCGATGACGCGGGCGTCGTACTGGACGCTCACGAACTGCAGCGCGAAGGGGCCGGCCTCGACGATGTCGGGCTCGGCGTGCCGCACGATCTCGAGCGTCACCCGGGGCGGAGCGCTGATGCCGCGCAGGATTCTGACCAGGCTGCGGTGGATGTTGTCGATGCGCAGGCGGACGCGGCGTAGGGTCTCGGCATCGTCGGCCGGCAGCTCGATCTCGAACGGGAAGGCCAGGTAGGTCTCGCCGCGGCTGACGAGGTCGGCGGTGTCGTTGACCACCCTGGTCGGCGCGTCGCCGGTGCCGGGGTCGATGCTGAGCAGGATCAGGAAGAGTTCTGCCGTCTCCTGAGCCGTCACTGCCTGGCGCGCGGCGAGGGACAGGGTGCGGCTCACGAAAACACCTCGAGTTTCAGCGTCGCCCGCCAGACATCGCCTGCGACCGGCACGAACGCCGGCGGCCCGGTGAAGCGGAACGCTTTCAGCGCGCCGGTGCGGGGATGGGTCCAGTCGAATGGCAGCGTGCCGCCGGCGGTGGTGTCGCGGTAGAACGCGTCCAGCAGCGCCGGCTGGCTCCCACGCAGGGTGACGGTGCCCTCGACGGTGGTCGGCCCCGAGGTGAAGCGCCGGCGCATTTTTCGAGGGCCAGCATCCATCTCGGTGCGCAACGCCAGGTCGGGCAGCGTCTCGGTGAAACCGTTCGCGTTCATGCGCGGCGGCAGGCCGATCGGCCAGACGATACCGGTCATGCGAATCCTCGGCGGCGAAGGCCGAACGAGCCGGCGAGCGTGCGGTCGAACCGGCCGGCGGCGAGCGCGGCATCGACGCGGTCGCCGATCAGCACGTCGATTTGCCGGCTGCCGTCGGCGCTGAGGCTTTCGCGCGTCTCGACGGGGCCGGCGTTGGCGCCGCGCTGGTCGATCACGTTGACCACAACAGTGCTCGCAGCGTCACCGCCACGCACGCCGAGCCGGCCGCGAGAATCGCGGGCGAGCGGCATGATCGCCTCCGGCCCGGCCTCGCCCATCAGCCCGGTGCCGCTGGCGAAGGGAAACAGAGTCGGGCGGCTGACGATGCCTCCGGCGGCGAATGGCACGAGCCGGCCAGCATCAAAGACATTGCCCCGCGCGCTCTTGAGGCCGCCATCGGTCACCACCTTGCCGGGTGCAGCCGTGGGGCCGCCTGCGAACGCGAAGCCGATCTGCTGGATGCCGAGCTTGGCGAGCTGCAGCAGGGCGTTGCTGATGGGTGCGGTGATCTGGTCGCGGATCAGCCGCTCCAGCACGCCCGACGCCAGGTCCTGCACGAAGCCTTTGACGCTGAACCGGACGCCGTCGATGCCGACGACCATTCTTGCGAGCGTGCGCGCCGCCTCGTTGCCGGCGCCATCCAGCCGCTCGCCCAGTGCTTCGATGGCACCCGTGACTCCGGATGCGGTCGCGCCGGCCTGGTCCAGCGTGCGGTTGGCCTGGTCGATGGAGCGGTTGTACGTCTCCTGGTCGATCGCGCCGGCGCGCAGCAGCTCGCCCAGGCGCCGGATGGTCTCAGAATAGCGCTCGGCCGGCGTGCGGGTCTGCTCAAACAGCTTCTGGGCTTCTGACGCCTGCTCGCGAAACTGCTGCTCGCGCAGGCGTTCAAGGGATTTCGCCAGCTCGCTGCCGGCGGCCGCGGCGGCGCGGCCTGAGGATTCGCGCAGCTTCTCGAGCTCGTCCTGCAACTGCGTCTGAAGCCGGACGCTGTCAGAAATGTACTGGTCCTCGGAGATCGCACCGCCGGCGCGGGCGCGGTCCAGCAGTGCGGAGCGTTCGGCAAACTCCTTGCGCAGCTTGTATTCGCGGTCGGTCTGCTCGCGCAGTTCGTTGTAGGCGGCCTGGGCGGCGGTGCGGCGCTGCTCGCGGGCGCGGCGTTCCGCCTCGGCCTCCTCGTTCAAGCGCCGCGACGTGCGGTCCCGCTCGATATCGTCCTGCTCGATGGTGAGGCGAGCGATCTCGTCGTCGAGTGCGCGGATGCGGGCCAGGCGTTCGCGCTCGGCCTCGGCCTGGCCGAGCAGCGGGGCAGGGTTCTGCGCGGGATCGTTCAGCGCCTCGCGCCGGGCCTGGAGGTCGCGGATGCGCGCGGCGTTGGCGGCGAACCGCTCGTCCTGGCTGCCGGGGCCGAGCAGCGCCATGCGGGTGCTGTCGAGTGCCTGGCCGGCGGCGGCAAGCCCCTGGGCGAGCCGGCGGGAGCCGCCGATCGCCTGGTCGAGCTGCCCCAGGAAGCGGTCCATAGCGGCGGTGAGGATCCCGGTCCCCTGCTCCAGCGTGATGGGCAGGCCGGCGAGCTGGCGCTGCACGCCCTCCGAGGCCCGCAGCAGCGCCGGGAACACCTGGTCGGCGGTGAGGCGCCCCTCAGAACCGGCCTTGCGCAGTTCGCCGACCGACATGCCGAGTTCGCCGGCCAGCGCCTGGGCCAGCTGTGGCATCGCTTCCAGGATCGAACGCAGCTCGTCGCCCTGGAGCGTGCCGCTGGCCAGCGCCTGGCCGAGCTGCAGCGTGGCGGCCGACATCTCGGCCGCGCTGGTGCCGGCCAGGCGGCCAAAGCCCTGGATGCCAGAAATGAGGCGCAGCACCTGGTCGTTGGTGGCGCCGATGTCCTTGGCGGCGACCGAGAAGCGGGTGAAGGCAGAGATGCTGTCGGAGACGGAGGCACCGGTGCGCAGGCTGGCGGCGTAGAGCCGGTCGTAG
>JADYYZ010000436.1 GCA_020853405.1 Acetobacteraceae bacterium | reverse complement strand
GCGACCTCCGGCACCTCGGCGTGCCGATCCAGGAACGTATCGAGGTGCCGGTCGGCATAGGGGAACAGCACGCGATGGACGAAACTGATCGCGGTGGTCGTGCCCTCGATATCGGTCAGGACCGCAGCGATCGCCCGGCTGCTCACGCCACGGGCTGCGCGGGGTTCTGCGTTACCACCGGGAAGCGCTCGGCGATCGCATCGCCGGTGTAGTGCGCGGCCCAGCCCGAGGTGTCGGTGAACACCCTGAGCACGACGCAGCGCGGGGCGGTGCCGCCGTCGAACCAGTGCCTGGTGCCGGTCGGCACGCTGATCAGGTCGCCTTCGGTGCAGTGCGCGTCGTACACCTTGCCGTCCAGGTGCAGCACGAAATTGCCGCTGCCATGCACGAAGAAGCGCACCTCGTCCTCGGTGTGCGTGTGCTCGGACAGGAATTTCCGGCGGATCGCATCCAGGTTGGGGGTTTCGGGCGTCAGGCGGATCACGTCGGCGGTGCCATAGCCCGCGCCCGCCATCAGCCGGTCGAGATGCGGGCGATAGGTTTCCAGCACGGTCGCGTTGTCGGCGTCGAACGGCGGCGGCGCCTGGACCTGCCAGCGCTCGAAGCGCACGCCGACCTTGGCGAGTTCGGCGGCGATCGTGCCCGGATCGTCGGTCGTGAACAGCGGCGTGCCGGGGGTGTCGTCCTTGAAGACGGTCAGGCGGCTCATTCGGTCCTCCGAAGTTTTTCCAGCTCGCAGGCCAGGATGAATTCCAGCGCCTCCAGCCGCGCCATCGCCTGGTCCATGCCACTGCCCCACACATACACCCCGTGGCCGCGGATCAGGTAGCCGGGGAGCGCGGCGGGCGCGGCGAGCGTCGGGTCGATGCGGGCGGCGAGGCGGGAAATGTCCTGGTCGTTGTCGAAGACGGCGAGTGACGCGGCGCAATCCGGGTCGGGCGAGGCGCCGAGCACCTTCAGAAGCTCGTAGCCGGCGAGCGTCATGGCATCGCCCGCGCGCATGGAAAGCACGGTGGCCGCCCGCGAATGGCCATGCACCACGGCGCCGATCGCCCGGTCCCGCCGGTAGAGGGCAAGATGGAGCGGTGTCTCGTTGCTCGGCCTGCCGGGGCCGCGGGGGCTGCCATCAAGCCCGACCGCCATCAGGTCGGCCTCGGTCAGGAACCCCTTGTGCCGGCCGCTCTGCGTGATCAGGCAGCTTGCGTCATCGAGCCGCACCGAGAAATTGCCGGCCGTGCCCGGGACCCAGCCGTTGCGGTCGCAGCGCCTGCCTGCCGCGATGATCGCCCGCGCCGCGGCCGGCGCGCCGGGGTGGGTCATTGCGCGCCGACCGGCCGTGCGCGGGTCGCGTATTGCAGGCCGAGGATGAAGGCGAACACGCAAAGCCCGATCGCGTCGGTCACACCCTCGGGGATCATCAGCATCAGGGCGCCGGCGGCGGCAAGCAGGCGGAGCGGCAGGCCGAGCGCGCGCAGCATCCAGCCTTCGGTCGCGCACGCCAGCAGCACCACCCCGAAGGCGGCGGTGACGACCGCCTGGATGATCCCGAGCAGGGGACCCTGCGCCAGCAGCAGCGGCGACAGCCAGAACATGAAGGGGACGATGAAGGTGGCAAGCCCGAGTTTCAGGGCGATCAGGCTGGTTCGCCACAGATCGGCGCCCGCCATCCCGGCGGCCGCGAAACTGGCCAGCGCCACCGGTGGCGTGATCGCCGACAGCACCGCGAAGTAGAAGATGAACATGTGCGCGGTGAGCGGCTCGACGCCGAGGCGGATCAGCCCGGGCGCGACCACGGCCGCCCCGATCGCATAGGCCGCCGTGGTCGGCACGCCCATGCCCAGTATGCCGACCACGATCATGGTGAACAGCATCGCCAGCAGCGAGAAGTCGCCGGCGATCTGGAGCAGCAGGTTGGCGAAGCGGCCGCCGACCCCGGTCAGGTTGATGACGCCGCCGATGATGCCGGCGGCGGCGCACACCGCCACCAGCTGCAGGCACTCGCGGGTCGCCGATTCCAGCCCGCCGGCGACATCGCGCACGAAGTTCGAGAGCGTCGCGGCGACCGACCGGGCCAGCCCGAGGCGCTGCACCATCAGCATGTGCAGGAAGGGGGCGGCCAGCATGATCACCAGGGCGGCGGCCAGCCCCAGCGCGGCCGAGCGGAACGGCGAGTAGCCCTCCAGCATGCCCCAGACCAAGAGCGCCAGCGGCGCCACCATGTAGGTGCGGCCGAGCAGCGGCAGCCAGCGGGGCAGCTCCTCGCGCGGCAACCCCATCAGCCCGTTGCGCCGGGCGTTCAGGTCGCAATGCGCGTAGTTGGCGACATAGAACAGCAGCGCCGGGATGATCCCGGCCACCGCGATGTCGGCGTAGGGAAGGCCCAGCACCTCGGCCATGATGAAGGCGCCCGCGCCCATCACCGGCGGCGTGATCTGCCCGCCCGTCGAACTCGTCGCCTCGACCGCCGCGGCGGTCGCGCGGTCGTAGCCGACGCGACGCATCATCGGGATGGTGAAGGCGCCCGAGGCCACCACGTTGGCCACCGCCGAGCCCGAGATGGTGCCGAACAAAGCGCCCGAGATCACCGTGACCTTGGCCGGGCCGCCGCGCGCCCAGCCCACCGCCGCCACCGCGAGATCGTTGAAGAAGTCGCCGGCCTTGCTGGCCTGCAGGAACGCCGCGAAGGTCACGAACATGATGATGAAGGTCGAGGAAACGCCGGTGATCGTGCCGAGCACGCCTTCCTTGGTGGCGACGAAGATCAGCGCCTCGCCGAAGGACACGCCGCGATGGTACAGCACCCCCGGCATCCAGGGGCCGACAAAGACGTAGGCCAGGAACACCACCGCGATGATCGGCATCGCGATGCCGGCGGTGCGGCGGGTGAATTCCAGCACCACCAGCACGCCGGCGCTCATCAGCACCAGGTCGCGGGTGTTGGGTCCCATGAAGGTGCGCATCTCGATCGCGTCGGCGTCGGTCACGAAATGCGCCGCGATCAGCCCGCAAAGCCCGATCAGCAGCCAGTCGCGGAGCGGCACCCGGTCGCTGCTGTCGCCGGCCCGGGCCATGAACACCGCGAACCCGAGCGCCGCACCGGCGAATACGTGGATGGCGCGGAGCGAGTCCTGGTTGATCGGCCAGACCAGCAGCACGACCAGGTGGAAGACCACGAAGGCGATGCTGGCGGCGCGCACCAGCAGCCCGACCGGCCCGCCAAGCGTCCGCCGATGGGTCGCGAACTCCATGTCATCGACATCGGCGATGTCGCTGGCGCCGCTGTCGGCCGGCGCGAGGCTGCCGGCGGCCGGACCTTGCAAGACGACGCCCCCCTGCTTCGTGTGGCCCTGCCCGGTGGCCCCTGCCGCGGCCCCGGCCGGCCGGAGCCGGTCGATCAGCCTGCCTGCGACCGGCCCAGTTTTTCAAGCCTCAGGCGTGACCCGGCCCTGGG
>JADYYZ010000435.1 GCA_020853405.1 Acetobacteraceae bacterium | reverse complement strand
GGAGGCAAGCCCGCGACCACGGTCTGGTGGGACGGCTTCGCGATCGCCGCCAACACGCCCGAGGCGCAGGCCGAGGCGGCGTTCCGCGTCGCGCTCCATGGCATCGGCGAGGAGATGGTGCGTGCCAACAACGACCTGGCGGTGTGGCTGATCCGCGGCTACCGCCCGGGGCCGCTGGCCGAGGGGGCGATCGCCTCCGCCAAGGCCGGTGCGCCCACCTATCCCGCCACCACCGCGATGGGGCTGATGCAGACCGCGCTCGGCAACAACCTCGCCAATTTCTTCACCGGCCGCGAGGACGCCGGGCGCACGCTCGGGCGCGTCGAGGCCGCCTATGTCGCCGCCGCGCGCGAGCGCGGGCTGCTGCGCTGAGCGCAAACGGCAGCGGCAGAGGACGAGAGGCAAGCGGGGCGAAAGGGCGGGCCGATGAAGCCGAAAACCTTCCTGGCCTTTGTCGGCCCATCGGTCGCGATGATGCTGATCTTCATCGCGGTCCCGCTGGTGCTGGTGCTGTGGCAGAGTTTCCACGTCACCAGCGGCAGGTTCGAGGAGCAGAAGGTCGAGGTCTGCACGCCGGGCTTTCCGGCCCAGACCTGCACCGATGAGCTCCGCCTGGTGCCGGTGATGCAGGACGGCAGGCCGGTGAGCGAGACCCGCTTCGCCGGCTTCGAGAACTACGCCCTGGTGCTGCAGCCCGATGCCGTGGTGCGCGCCTTCGGCCCCGATGGCGAGGGCGTGTCCGAGGTGCTGGGTATCGACTTCTACAAGGCGCTGCGGTTCACCCTGACCTTCACGCTGGTGACGCTGCCGTTCGTGCTCGCGATCGGGCTCGGGCTTGCGCTGGCGGTGGAATCGCTGGCCCGCGCCTGGCGGGGGCCGGTGATCTTCGTCTCGCTGCTGCCCTATGTCATCACGCCGGTGATCGGGGCGCTGTCGATCCGCTGGCTGTTCGTGGGCGACGGCATCCTGACCGCCCTGCTGCGCGCCATGACGGGCACCGACATCACCGTGTTCGCGCATGGCTGGGCGACCGAGATCCTGATGCTGTTCTACCGCGTCTGGCACGTCGCGCCGTTCGCCTTCGTGGTGTTCTACGCGGGGCTGCAGACGGTGAACAAGGACACGCTTGAATCCGCGATCATCGATGGCGCCTCGCGCTTCGAGCGGCTGCGCTACGTGGTGCTGCCTCACCTGATGCCGCTGATCGTGTTCGTGACGCTGATCCACCTGATGGACGCCTATCGCGTGTTCGAGGAGGTGGTCGGCTTCTCGAGCCAGGCGTACCGCATCTCGCTGCAGTGGCTGACCTACTCGTGGCTGACCCCCGACAACGCGGGCAACCGGGCGATCCCGCGCGCCTCGGCCACGGCGATGCTGACCATGGTCGGCATCGTGCTGCTGCTGATCCCGGTGCTGCGCCGCACCTGGCGCGACCACAAGCGGGCGAGGGCACGCTAGAAATGGACGCAACCCCCGAGGCGCTGCGCCCGAGTTTCGCGCTCCGCGCCGGCAATGTGCTGATGCTGCTGGTGTGGGCAGTGGTGGCGGCGTTCCCGCTGGTCTGGATCGCGCTGATGTCGACCAAGGCGCCGCTCGATGCGTTCTCGCCGCACGCGGCGGACGTGGTGTTCGGGCCGCGCACCAGTGCCGCGACCGGCGGCATCTCGGTGCTCGACTGCATCCTGGTCGGGCTGCTGGTTGCGCTTCTGGTCTGGCTGCCGGCGCGTCACGGCGCGGCGGTGGCGGCGCGGCTGTCGCCCGTGCGGGGCAGCGTCGGCGGCGGCCCGGTCGGGCGGTATCTGTGGTTCGGCTGGCTGGTGTTTGCGGTGATCTACGCCGCGATCTGTGCCGCGATCCTGCTGCTGGCGCTGCCCGGGCTGCTGCGCGGCCTGGAGGCGCTTTTGTCGCCGGTGTCCGGCATCGGCGCGATCGCGCGGCCGTTCCTCGGCGTCACCGGCGAGCACTATCGCGCGGTCTGGATCGGCAATGCCTTCTACCGGCAGTTCCTCAACTCGATGCTGGTCACCGGCGGGGTCGTGGTGATCTCGCTCTCGGTCGGCACGCTGGCCGGCTATGCGCTGGCGCGCACCACCAGCGGCGCCGCGTTCTGGCTGCTGATCGCCGCCCTGGTGTTCCGCGCGCTGCCGCATTCGGTGCTGGTCGCCGGCTACCTGCCGCCGATGATCGCCTCGCACGAGTGGCTGCAGCCGTTCTGGGACTCGCCGACGTTCGGCTGGTTCCTGAAACTGTTCTCGGCCGAGGCGCCGACGCTCTATGGCAAGCCGCTCGCCGTCATCCTGGTGCTGGTGGCGATCAACCAGCCCTTCACGATCTGGATGCTGCGCTCGTTCTTCGCCAACGTGCCGGCCGAGCTCGACGAGGCGGCCCGCGTCGATGGCTGCGGCCATTTCGAGGCGTTCCGCCGCGTGATCATGCCGGTGATGTGGCCCGGCGTGGTCACCACCGGGCTGTTCTCGTTCCTGCTTGCCTACAACGACTACCTGGTCACCTCGCTGCTGCTCGACCAGCAGTCGCAGACCATGGTGCCCGCGATCGCCGGCTTCCTTGCGCGCGAGAACAGCTCCGCCGACCAGCTGGAGGCGATCGCCGCCGCCGTTTCCATCATCGCGCCGCTGTTCGTGCTGGTGATGGTGTTCCAGCGCCAGATCGTCTCCGGCCTGACCCAGGGCGCCGTCAAGGGATGAGACGGCGCCGCCCGCAAACCCGAGGAGTAGCCATGACCGCGTCCGATCCAGTGCCCGCGGGGCACGTTCCAGCAAAGGCCGCCGCCGAGAAGGTGATCGAGGTGGAGCGCCACGATTTCGTCGAGCTGGTGCCGGTGGGCGCGCCGCGCCGGCAGGGCATGCGGGGGTTCGACCCCGAATATGCCGACATCGTCGACTACATCGTGCGCTGCACGCACCGCATCTGGGACGAGCGCGATATCGGGCTGATCTACACCCACTACACGCATAACGCGGTGCTGTACAGCGCGCTCGGCACGATCTACAACCGCGAGGACGTGGTGCGCGACACCATCCAGCGGCTAGTCAGTTTCCCCGAACGCCGCGGCATGGCGACCCAGGTGGTCTGGCGCGGCAACGACAGCGAAGGCTTCTATACCTCGCACCTGGTCACCGGTTCCGGCCGGCACACCCAGTACGGGCATTTCGGCAAGCCCACCGGGCGCTTCTTCGTCTCGCGCACGATCGCCGACTGCATGATCGTCGAGAACAAGATCTACCGCGAATGGCTGGTCAGCGACAACATGGCGCTGATCCTGCAGCTCGGGCTCGATGCCGACGCGCTGGCCGAGGCGCGCGCGGCCGAGATGGCATCGCGCGGCGAGACGGTGGTCGATATCGGCGAGAACCGCCGGCTGCTCGGCCAGTACCCGCCCGAGGCGGCGGCCGACGTCTCGATCGCGCACAGCGAGCACGAGGTGGAGTGCCTGCGCTGGCTGCACGCCGTCTACAACCAGCGCATGTTCGGGCGCATCAAGGATGTCTACGCACCGAACGTGCAGTGGCACGGGCCGCGGATGAAGGAGCTCTATGGCCCGGCCGCGGTGCTGCACCAGACGCTGGCGCTGGTCGGCTCGATCCCCGACTGCTCGTTCACGCCGCAGCACATCTGCTCGGTGCCGACCGCGGACGGCGGCGGCGAGAAGATCGCGATCCGCTGGATCATGGAAGGCCACCATCTCGGCCACGGCCTGCTTGGCGCGCCGACCGGGCAGCGGCTGTTCGTGATGGGCATGACGCACCTGCACGTGGTCGGCGGCAAGGTGGTGGACGAGTGGGTGGTCTATGACGAGTTCGCGCTGAAGGTGCAGATGAAGCTCGGCGCGCTGAGCGCGAGCTGAGGGTTGGTGCCTCCCTCCTCCGTCCGCGGGGGAGGGGGCATGCGCGCTCTCCCCGATGGCTGCGCGCCCCCACGATTGCGGTCGGCACGATGCCTGCGGTTTGAGGGTCGGCCTGATTGGCTTGCCCGTCCTCGCGGGCCTGCTGCTATGAAGTCGCGGCTGGCTGAGGCGTTCGGCCGTGCCGAGCTCAGGCGCTCGACCGGCGCGCCCTCGGATGGTGCGTAGTCAGGGGTCGCGCGCAGGACCGGTCGGTAAATGGCCGAGCAACCCCGCCTGGCCCGCCATCCCGCGCCTCCCTCATCGACGGCGCCAGCGAATCAGATCAGCCCGCGTCGCAGCCAGAGGATTCTCGAGGAGTCCAATGGGCGATCAGCTCCGCGCAACCGAAACGCTGTGCAGATCGCCCATTGCTCCGTCGGCGCAGCCGCGCCAGTTCCAGCCGGCCTCTCTGGTGTCAGCCCGATGAGGATCGGGCGGCACAGCACGGTTCCCTGCGTTTCACGGAAGTGATG
>JADYYZ010000434.1 GCA_020853405.1 Acetobacteraceae bacterium | reverse complement strand
CTGATGCCGCTGACCGGGCGCACCCACCAGCTCAGGGTGCACTGCGCTGCCCTTGGCGCGCCGATCCTGGGCGACGGCAAGTATGGCGGCGCGGCATCGCGGGTTGCGGGCCTGTCGCACGATCTCCATCTGCACGCGCGGCGGCTGGAGATCCCCCATCCCGCCGGCGGCATCCTCGCCGCCGAGGCACCGTTGCCGGCACACATGCGGGCGACGTTTCGCGACCTGGGTTTTTCGGCGCCGGCGCCGGCGGCGGCGCGGCGATTCCCCCGCCAGGCCGGGCAGCGCTAGCCAGGCCGGGAACCCCACCGGGAAGGAGAGAAATGCGGCTGCGCACCATCGGCATCGTCGCCGGAGCTGTCATCGGGCTGCCGGTCGCGGCACTCGGCGTGTTCCTCGCGACCTTCGATGCCAACGCCTACAAGCCGCGCATCATCGAGACGGTGCGCAACGCCACGGGGCGCGAGCTGTCGATCAGCGGCACGTTGCACCTGAAGCTGGCGCTGGTGCCGACCGTCACGGTCGATGGCGTGGCGCTGGCCAATGCTCCCTGGGGCAGCCGGCCGCAGATGGCCAGCATCCGCCGGGCCGAGGCCAGCCTCGCGCTCTGGCCGCTGCTGTCGGGCGAGGTGCGTTTCGCCCGCATCCTGCTGATCGAGCCCGACATCCTGCTGGAGCGGCGGGCCGATGGCGCCGCCAACTGGGAGTTCAAGCCGCAAGCGGCGCCGGCAGCCTCCGAACCCGCTCAGGCCACGTCCTCGCCGGCGCCGGCTTCTGCGCGCCGGGCGATCGCGGTCGAGGATTTCCGCATCGAGAGGGGCCGCATCAGCCTGCACGACGCGGCATCGGGCAGCCAGTTCGCCGCCGTGCTGACCGAGCTCGACGGCGCGGTGCCGGCGGGCGATGGGCCGATCCGCCTCGATGGCGCGATCACCTGGCAGGCGGTGCCGGTGAAACTCACGCTGCGTGCCGGCTCGCTCGCCGACCTGCTTGGGCCCGCGCCGGCCCGCCCCTGGCCGATCGATGCGACCATCGAGACCGCCGGTGCCCGGCTTGGCGTGCAGGGAACGATCGCCGAACCGCAGCGCTTCGCCGGCTACGCGCTCACCGTGGAAGCCAGCGCCGCCTCGCTGCCGCGGCTCGCGCCGCTGCTGCCCGATGTGCCGCTGCCGCCGTTGAACGATGTGCGGTTCGCTGCCCGGATCGCCGACCGCGGCGCTGCCATGCCCGCCTTCGACACGCTGTCGCTGAAGGTCGGCGAGAGCGACCTCGCGGCGCTGCGCCCCGGCCTGTCGCTCAACCGGCTGGAGGCGAGCGCGGCCGCCGCCGACCAGCCGCTTTCGTTCGCGGCCGAGGCCGTTCTGGATGGGCTGGCGCTATCCGCCCAGGGCAGCACCGGGCCGCTGGCGGCGCTGCTGCCAGGCACGAGGCCCGCGCCCTGGCCGATCCGGCTCGATGCCAGCGCCGGTGCCGCGCGCCTCGGCATCGAGGGCGCGCTGGCCGCGCCTTCCGAGCTCGCCGGACTCGATGCCCGCCTGCGGCTGATCGTGCCCGATCTTTCGCTGCTGTCGCCGCTGGCCGGGCAGGGCCTGCCGGTGATCCAGGACATCGATGTGTCGGCGAGGCTGGTCGAGCATGCGAGGCGCAACGGGTTTGCGCTGCGCGACCTGGTGGCGAGTGCCGCCGGTGGCGACCTCGAGGGCGAGGTCTCGCTGCTGCTTGCGCAACAAAGCCGCATCGAGGCGACGCTGAAAAGCCGCCTGATCGACGCCGACGCACTGATGGCCTCGCTGCCGGCCCCGGCGGCCGCCGCCACGGCTGCGCCATCGTCGCCATCGCCGCCATCGCCGCCGCCGGCCGCGGCAGGCGATCAGCGCCTGATTCCCGATCTGGAACTGCCGCTCGGCGCGCTGAAGCCGCTCGATGCCGAGCTGGCGCTCGATGTCGGCGAGTTGCGGTTCGCTGCCTCGCCCTATCGCAGTGTCGTGCTGCGCGCGACGTTGAAATCGGGCGCGCTGGATGTGCGGGAGCTGCACGCGACCCTGCCCGAGGGCACGGTGCTGGCCGGGCTCCTGGTCGATGCCGCGCGGCCCACGCCTTCGGTCGGCATGCGGCTCCGGGCACCGGGGCTCGCGCTTGCGCCGCTGCTCGGCCGCCTTGGCGTGCCGTTCGCGATGCAGGGAACGCTCGGGCTCGATATCGATGTGAAGGGCGAGGGCAACACCGTCCGGGCGGTGGCCGCGACGCTCGGCGGGCATGTCGGCGCCGCGGTCGGGCGGGGCACGATCGACAGCCGGCTCCTGGATTCGATGGCGGGGGAACTGTGGCGGCTGCTGGTGCCCGGGGCACCGCGCTCGGGCGATATCGGGCTGACCTGCCTTGCCACCCGCTTCGACTTCGCCGACGGCCTGGGCACCGCGCGGACGCTGCTGTTCGATACCAGCGTGGCGCGGGTATCCGGCAGCGGCACCGTGAACCTTGCCGACGAGCGGCTGGCGCTCCGGCTGCAGTCGACGCTGCGGCTGGGCGGTGGCGGGCTTTCGGTACCGGTCGAGGTGGGCGGCAGTTTCGCCCGCCCCGGCCTGCGCGCCCGGCCCGAGGACGTGCTGGGCGCGCTGGGTGGCGTTGCCGCCGGTGCCGGGGCCGGGGCGGGGCAGGGGGCGGCGGTCGGCGGCCCGCTCGGCGCGGTGATCGGCGGTATCGTCGGTGCCGCCCGCCAGGGCGCGGGCAATCTCGATTCCGACGCCTGCGGGCCGGCGCTGGCGATCGCGCGCGGCGCGTCGGGTGCCAGCGCACCGGCCGCGCAGCCGGCACCATCGACCGCGCCCTCCCCATCGGCAGCACCGCCTCCATCGACAGCACCGGCTCCATCGGCAGCACCGCCTCCATCGGCAGCACCGGCGGGGCGCCCGCGTTCGCCGGTTCCCGGCATCCGGCTGCCGCGGCTGCCCTTCTGATGCGCCGGTTCTGGTCCGATGCCTCGGCCGAGGCCGCGGCAGGTGGCTTCGCGGTGCTGCTCGACGGCAAGCCGGTGCGCACCCCGGCCGGCGCCGCGCTTGCCGTGCCGTACCGGCCGCTGGCCGAGGCGATTGCCGGCGAATGGCGGGTGGCAGGGCGGGGGCCAGAGCGGGGGCCAGAGAGGGGGCCAGAGAGGGGGCCAGAGCGGGGGCCGGAGAGGGGGCCAGAGCGGGCCGAAGACGGCGCCGACACGGCGGGGCAGGTGCGGCCACAGGACCTGCCGCTGACCGGACTCGCCTCGACCGCGCTCGATCGCATCGCGCCCGACCTCGGCGGCAGCGTCGCCGCGCTCGCCCGCTACGCCGAGACCGAGCTGCTGTGCTATCGCGCCGACCAGCCCGCCGAACTGGCGCGCCGCCAGCACCGTCTGTGGCAGCCGCAGCTCGACTGGGCGGCGCGCGTGCTGGACGCGCGGCTTGCGGTGACGGTCGGCGTCATGCCGTGCCGCCAGGAACCGGCGGCACTGGCGGCACTGGCGGCAGCCCTGGCGCGGCTTGATCCCTTCCAGCTGGCCGCCACCTCGGTCGCGGTCGCGGCACTCGGCTCGCTGGTGCTGGGGCTTGCGCTGCTGCATGGCCGGATCGATGCGGCCGGCGCGGCCGCGGCAAGCCTCCTCGACGAGCATTTCCAGGCGGCGCTGTGGGGCGAGGACGCGGAGGCGGCGATGCGCCGTGCGCGGATCACCGAGGAGGTGGCGCTGGCGGCGCGGTTTCTCGATCTCTGCCGGCACGCGCCATGAGCGCGCTGAGGCTGGTCGTGCGCGGGCGGGTGCAGGGCGTCGGCTACCGCGCCTGGGCGATCCGCGCCGCCCGGGCGCTGGCGCTCGATGGCTTCGTGCGCAACCGCCGCGACGGCAGCGTCGAGATCCTCGCCGCCGGCGACGAAGCAGCACTGCAACGGCTGGCCGAAGCCTGTGCCCAGGGACCAGGGGCGGCGGTCGTGAGCGCGGTCGAACGGCACGCGGCCGACCCGCCCGATCGGCCGGGATTCGATCAGGCGCCGACGCTGTAGCGGGGGAAGGCGGCCTCGAACGTCGCCATCAGCGCGGCATCGAGGTCGGCGAGGCTCGCGGTGATGCCGAGCGCCTCCAGGCTGGTGACCCCGTGCTGGGAGATGCCGCAGGGAACGATGCCGGCATAATGCGCGAGCTCGGGATGCACATTGACGCTGAAGCCGTGCCAGGTGACCCAGCGCGTCACCCTGACACCGATGGCGCCGATCTTCGCCTCCGTGCCCCGGCGGCGGTCGGGCACCCAGAGCCCGACCCTGCCTTCGCGCGTCTCGGCCCGCACGCCGAGGCGTTCGAGCGCGCCGATCAGCCAGGCTTCCAGCCCGTGCACGAAGGCGCGCACATCCTCGCCGCGGCGCTTCAGGTCGAGCATCACGTAGCCGACGCGCTGGCCAGGGCCGTGATAGGTCCACTGGCCGCCGCGCCCCGCCTGGTGGGTGGCAAAGCCCATCGGGTTGAACAGGTCGGCCTCGCGCGCGCTGGTGCCGGCGGTGAACAAGGGCGGGTGCTCGACCAGCCAGACGGCTTCCGAGGCCCCGCCCGCGCGGATCGCGCCGATCCGCGACTGCATCGCCGAAAGCGCGGTCGCGTAGTCGAGCAGGCCATCGGCCGCCCACCATTCAGGCGGCGGGCCAGGTGCGGTGCCCAGCAGCGTTGATTGCGGCAGGTCCATGGGGTATCTGGCGGCTTCTACCGGTGCGGCCATGGTGGAACTGGTAGACACGCAAGCTTGAGGTGCTTGTGGGCGAAAGCCCGTGGAAGTTCGAGTCTTCTTGGCCGCACCATCTTCTTCCTGCACGAGCGCACCCGCCAGCGCCGGCGATGCCGGTGCCACGCCGGGTGCCGGGGCGCGCTGCGCCCGCGGTTGCGTGACCTTCACAATCCTGCGCGAGCCGGTCCTAATGCCCGGCGGAGGATGTCGCCATGGACGAGGACTTTCGCAAGGCCGCGCTCGACTACCACCGGCTGCCGCGCCCCGGGAAATGGGCGATCGAGCCGACCAAGCGGATGGCGAGCCAGCGCGACCTCGCGCTCGCCTATTCTCCCGGCGTCGCCGCCGCCTGCGACGAGATCGCAAGGAACCCCGACGCCGCCTGGGACCTCACCAACCGCGCCAACCTGGTGGCGGTGGTGACCAACGGCACCGCCGTGCTGGGGCTTGGCGCGATCGGCCCGCTTGCCGGCAAGCCGGTGATGGAAGGCAAGGCGGTGCTGTTCAAGAAGTTCGCCGGCATCGATGCCATCGACCTCGGCATCGATTCGACCGAGCCCGAGCGCATCATCGACGTGGTGGCCGCGCTGGAACCCAGTTTCGGCGGCATCAACCTCGAGGACATCAAGGCCCCGGAATGCTTCGCGATCGAGCGTGCCTTGCGTGCGCGCATGAAGATCCCGGTGTTCCACGATGACCAGCACGGCACCGCCATCATCGTCGCCGCCGCGATCCGCAACGCGCTGATGCTGCAGGGCAAGCGGATCGAGGAGGCGAAGCTGGTCACCAGCGGCGCCGGTGCCGCCGCCCTTGCCTGCCTCGACCTGCTGCACGCCATGGGCATCCGGCGCGAGAACATCGTCGTCACCGACATCAAGGGCGTGGTGTTCGAGGGGCGGACCGAGCTGATGGATCCGGAAAAGGCGAAGTGGGCGCGCCCGACCCAGGCGCGGACGCTGGCCGAGGTGCTGGGCGGGGCCGACATCTTCCTTGGCCTGTCGGCGCCGCGCGTGCTTAAGCCGGAGTGGCTTTCCGCGATGGCGCCGAGCCCGCTGGTGCTGGCGCTTGCCAACCCCGAGCCCGAGATCCTGCCGGAACTGGCGCGCGCGGCCCGGCCCGATGCGATCATCGCCACCGGCCGCACCGACTATCCGAACCAGGTCAACAACGTGCTGTGCTTTCCGTTCATCTTCCGGGGCGCGCTGGATGTCGGGGCGGCGGCGATCAACGAGGCGATGAAGATCGCCGCGGCCGATGCGATCGCGGGCCTTGCCCGCCAGGAGCCGAGCGAGGTGGTGCAGGCGGCGTTCGGCGGCGCGGCACCCGTGTTCGGGCCGGACTACATCATCCCGAAGCCGTTCGACCCGCGCCTGATCCTGGAGGTCGCGCCGGCGGTGGCGCGGGCGGCGATGGAGTCGGGCGTCGCGCGCCGGCCGATCGCCGATTTCGACGCCTATCGCGCCAACCTCTCCATGTTCGTCTTCCGCAGCGGCCAGGTGATGCAGCCGGTGTTCGCCGCCGCCCGCAAGGCGCCGCGCCGCGTCGCCTATGGCGAGGGCGAGGATGCGCGCGTGCTGCGCGCCGCCCAGACCGCGGTCGACGAGGGGATCGCGACGCCGCTCCTGATCGGCGACCGGGCGAGGATTCTCGCCCGCATCACCGAGCTGGGGCTGCGCCTGCTGCCGGGAAAGAGCTGCGAGGTGCTGGACCCGCTGGCCGACCGCGACCGCTTCGCCCCGCTTGCCGAAGCCTACATGCGGCTGATCGCGCGCCGCGGCATCCCGCCCGAGAGTGCCAGGCGCCGGGTGTTCACCCGCCCCAGTGTCGCGGCCGCGATGCTGGTCAAGGAAGGCTTCGCCGATGCCGCGATCATCGGCTGCACCGGCGCCTGGATGACGCATTTCGGCCACGCCCGCGACGTGATCGGGCGGCGGGCGGGCGTCGATCGGCTGTCGGCGCTGTCCTGTCTCGTGCTGCCGGCCGGCAAGATCTTCGTCGCCGACACCTATGTGAACGTCGATCCCAGCGCCGAACAGATCGTCGAGATGACGCTGCTGGCGGCCGATGCGGTGCGGCGCTTCGGCCTGCCGCCGAAGGTGGCGCTGGTCAGCCACTCCAATTTCGGGGCGTCGGGGGCGCCGTCGGCGCGCAAGATGCGGATCGCGCTCGGGCTGCTGCGCGAACGGGCACCCGACCTTGCCGCCGATGGCGAGATGCATGGCGATGCCGCGCTGTCCGAGGCGGTGCGCGCCCGCGCCGTGCCCGACAGCCGGTTCGAGGGGGCCGCCAACCTGCTGATCATGCCGAACCTCGATGCCGCCAACATCACCTTCACCACGCTGCGTGCCGCCGCCGACGGGCTGGAGGTGGGGCCGATGCTGCTGGGCATGGCCAAGCCCATCCATGTGCTGACCAACAACGTCACCGCCCGCGGCATCACCAACGTCACCGCGCTCGCGGTGGCGGAGTGCGACGGGTGAGAGCGGGTGCGCGCCGCGTGGCCCGCCGCCGCTTGGCCTGCCGCCGCGTGGCCCGCCGCCGCGTGGCCCGCCGCCGCGACCAGCCGCCGCGACCTGCCGATGGCGGGCCGTGCCATGGGCTTTGAGCGTGGCGCGGGCGGCCCTATCTCTCTTCCGCGATGACCAAACTGCCTGACCGGGCGGCAAGCCGCGATGTCGCTGCCTTCCTTTCGCGGGTGAACAGCATGCCGGCGGTGCGGCCGGCATCGGGCCGGCCGGGGCGGCTCTTGTTCGCGATCGATGCCACGGCCTCGCGCCAGCCCACCTGGGACCGCGCCTGCGGCCTGACCGCCGACATGTTCGCCGCCGTCAGGCAGGTGGGCGGGCTGGCGATCAGCCTTGCCTACTATCGCGGCTTCGGCGAGATGGCGGCGACGCCGTTCCTGGCCGACGCCGCCGAGATCACGCGCCGCATGGGCGGCGTTTCCTGCCTGGGCGGCCAGACCCAGATCGCGCGCGTGCTCGCGCACGCTCTGGCCGAGCACCGCAAGGACCGCATCGCCGCGCTGGTCTTCATCGGCGATGCGATCGAGGAGGATATCGACCAGCTCGCGCACAAGGCCGGCGAGATGGGGATGCTGGCGCTGCCCGGTTTCTTCTTCCACGAAGGCGGCGACCCGGTGGCCGGCAACGGTTTTCGCCAGCTCGCGCGCCTGTCGGGGGGGGCGTATGTGCCGTTCGACCTCGCCTCGGGTGCGCAGCTGCGGGCACTGCTCGCGGCCGTCGCCGTCTATGCCGCCGGCGGCCGCCAGGCGCTGGCGGCCCTGGCCGCGCGCGAGCGCGGTGCCGCCAGCATCGCCGGCCAGCTGCCGGCACCAGGCGCCGGGCGACGCTGAGCATGCTGTGGCTGGTGGCCGGCGCCGTCACCCTTGCCCTGGTGCTGTTCTCGGCCCGGGTCTTCGCCAATGCGCGGGTCGAGACCATCATCGCCGTGCTGCGCTGGGTGGCGGTGGTGCTTGGCATCGGGCTTGGCGGGTTCATGCTGTTCACCGGCCGCGGGTCGCAGGCGATGGTCGCGCTGCTGTTCTTCGGCCCCATCGCATGGAACTTCTATCGCCGCTGGCAGGCGCAGAGGACCTTCACCCAGGGCGGCCGGGCGTCCAGGGGCCAGTCGAGCCGGGTCGAGACCGCGACCCTCCGGATGGAGCTCGACCACGACAGCGGCACCATGCACGGCACGGTGCTGGCCGGCCCCTGGCGCGGGCGGGAGCTCGCCGAGCTGACCCTTTCCGAGGTGCTGGTGCTGTGGCGCGACTGCCGGGCCGACGACCCCGAAAGCGTGCCGCTGGTCGAGGCCTGGCTCGATCGCGCCTTCCCCGAATGGCGCCAGCAGGCCGGGGCCGAGCGTGCCGAGACGCCGCCACCCGCCGGCGGGCGGATGAGCCGGGCCGAGGCGCTGTCGGTGCTCGGGCTGGGCGATGGCGCGACCGAGGCCGAAATCCGCGCCGCCTATCTGCGACTGATGCAGGCAGCCCACCCGGATCGCGGCGGTTCCTCGTGGCTCGCTGCCCGCCTGAACGAGGCGCGCGACGTGCTGCTGGGCAGCTAACCCGGCGACAGCGGGCGGCTTTGCCTCGCCGGCGCCATGTGGCAGTAACCGGGTGGCCAGATTCTTGCCGTATCCCTCACCCTCCATGGGGTGGGGCGACTGCCGTATTTCCCGCCCCCAGGACGACGACGCTGAAATGAGGTCCCTGTGATCAAGCCCCTGCGCAAGGCGGTGCTGCCCGTGGCCGGCCTTGGCACCCGCTTCCTGCCGGCGACCAAGGCACTGGCCAAGGAGATGCTGCCGGTGGTGGACAAGCCCCTGATCCAGTACGCGGTCGAGGAAGCCCGCGCCGCCGGCATCGAGCAGTTCTGCCTGATCACCGGCCGCGGCAAGACCGCCCTGGTCGAGCATTTCGACATCGCCTTCGAGCTCGAGGCGACCTTGCGCGAACGCGACAAGACCGAGGCGCTGGCCTCGCTGGAGGGCTGTTCGATGCAGCCCGGCACGATCATGAGCGTGCGCCAGCAGGTGCCGCTGGGGCTCGGGCACGCGATCTGGTGCGCGCGTGCCTTCATCGGCGATGACCCGTTCGCGATCCTGCTTCCCGACGACGTGATCCTTTCCGAAACCCCCTGCCTGAAGCAGCTCGCCGATGCCTACCACGCGACCGGCGGCAACGTGGTGGCGGTGGTCGACGTGCCGCGCGCGCACACCGGCCGCTACGGCATTCTGAAAACCGGGGCGGACGACGGGAAGCTTGTGGAAGTCACCGGGCTGGTCGAGAAGCCGAAGCCGGAGGCGGCACCCAGCACGCTTTCGATCATCGGCCGCTACGTGCTGCTGCCCGAGGTCATCGGCCATCTCTCGCGGTTCGAGCGGGGGGCGGGCGGCGAAATCCAGCTCACCGATGCGATGGCCAGGATGATCGGATCGAAACCGTTCCACGGGCTGCGCTACGAGGGCCGCCGCTTCGACTGCGGCGACAAGGTCGGCTTCCTGGAGGCGCAGATCGCATTCGCGCTGAAGCGCCCCGACATGGCCGGCCAGGTCAAGTCCTTCCTGAAGCAGTACGTCTGAGGCTTCTTCCGCGATGAAAATAGCGATGATCGGCGCCGGCTATGTCGGCCTCGTCTCCGGCGCCTGCTTCTCGGAATTCGGCATCGAGGTGGCGCTGGTCGACAAGGATTCCTCGAAGATCGAGGCGCTGGCGAACGGCAGGATCCCGATCTTCGAGCCGGGGCTCGAGCAGCTGGTCGCCGACAATGTGCGCGACGGGCGCATCAGCTTCACCACCGACACCGCCAGCGCCGTGAAGGGGGCCGAGGCGGTGTTCATCGCGGTCGGCACGCCGAGCCGGCGCGGCGACGGGCACGCCGATCTCTCCTACGTGTTCGCCGCCGCCGAGGAGGTGGCGCGGGCGGTGACCGGCCCCGCCGTGCTGGTCACCAAATCGACCGTGCCGGTCGGCACCGGGCGGCGGGTGCAGGAGATCGTGAGGAAGGCACGCCCCGAGATCCCGATCGATGTCGCGAGCAACCCGGAATTCCTGCGCGAGGGCAGCGCGATCGGCGATTTCATGCGGCCCGACCGCGTCATCATCGGCGCCGAGAGCGAGCGCGCGAAGGCGGTGCTGAAGCGGCTGTACCGCCCGCTTTATCTGATCGAGACGCCGATCGTGTTCACCGGCATCGAGACCGCGGAACTGACCAAGTACGCCGCCAATGCGTTCCTGGCGATGAAGATCACCTTCATCAACGAGATCGCCGACCTGTGCGAGAAGACCGGCGCCGATGTGCACGACGTCGCGCGCGGCATCGGGCTTGATGGCCGGATCGGGCGCAAGTTCCTGCATGCCGGGCCGGGCTATGGCGGCTCGTGCTTCCCCAAGGACACGCTGGCACTGGCCAGGACGGCGGAGGAGTACCAGTCGCCGGTGCGCCTGGTCGAGACCACGGTGGCGGTGAACGAGGCGCGCAAGGAAGCGATGGCGGCGCGCGTGATCGAGGCCTGCGGCGGCAGCGTCGCGGGCAAAACCATCGCCGTGCTCGGCCTTACCTTCAAGCCCAACACCGACGACATGCGCGACAGCCCGAGCCTTGCCATCGTGCCGGCGCTGATCCGCGCCGGTGCCGGCGTGCGCGCGGTCGATCCCGAAGGCGAAGCGCAGGCACGGCCGCTGCTGCCCGACAGCGTGGTCTATTGCCAGGACGCGCTGGAAGCGGCGGCGGGGGCCGATGCGCTGGTGGTGGTGACGGAATGGAACGAGTTCCGGGCGCTGTCGCCGGAACGGCTGGCGGGCGTGATGAAGGGCCGCGCGATCATCGACCTGCGCAACATTTTCGACCCCGTCGCGATGCGCGAGGCCGGATTCAGCTATCGCGGCATCGGCCGGCCGAAGGCATGACGATACTTCCGGGCAGGCACTTTCCCTGCCCCCGATCCGCATCCAGGGACCGCGAGCAATGAAGTTCTCCCACAGGTTCGATCCCACGACCTTGCGCGAATACGACATCCGCGGCGTGGTCGGGCGCACGCTGCACGCGGCGGATGCGTTCGCGATCGGGCGCACCTTCGGCTCGATCGTTTCGCGTGCGGGCGGCAGCAGGGTCGCGGTCGGCTATGACGGGCGGCTCTCCTCGCCGGCGCTGGAGGCCGCCCTGGTCGACGGGCTGAAGGCGTCGGGCATGCACGCGATCCGCATCGGCTGCGGGCCGACGCCGATGCTGTACTACGCCGCCGTCACCAGGGAGAGCGACGGCGCGGTGATGGTGACCGGCAGCCACAACCCGCCCGACTACAACGGCTTCAAGATGATGATCGGCAGGAAGCCGTTCTTCGGTGCCGCCATCAAGGAACTCGGCGCCCTGGCGGCGGCCGGTGATGTCGTGCCCGTCGCCGCCGGCAGCGACGAGGCGGTCGACCTCGGCGACGCCTATATCGACCGCATGCTGGAGGATTTCGACGCCGGCCGGGCGCTCAAGGTGGTGTGGGACCCGGGCAACGGCGCCGCCGGCGAAATCACCGAACGGCTGGTGCGCAAACTGCCCGGCACGCACCACGTGATCAACGGCCGGATCGACGGCAGGTTCCCCGCCCACCACCCGGACCCGACGGTGCCGAAGAATCTCGAGCAGCTGATCGCCGAGGTGAAGCGCACCGGCGCCGATGTCGGCGTGGCGTTCGATGGCGATGCCGACCGCGTCGGGCTGGTCGATAACACGGGCGCGATGCTGTTCGGCGACCAGATCGTGGTGCTGCTGGCGCGCGACGTGCTGAAGCGCCACCCCGGCGCCACCATCATCGCCGATGTCAAGGCGAGCCAGACGCTGTTCGACGAGATCGCGCGGGCCGGCGGCAGGCCGCTGATGTGGAAGACCGGGCACAGCCTGGTGAAGGCCAAGATGGCCGAGACCGGCGCCCCGCTGGCCGGCGAGATGAGCGGCCACATCTTCTTCGCCGACAGATGGTACGGCTTCGACGACGGCATCTATTCGGCGCTGCGGGCGCTGGGCGTGATCGGGCGCATGCCGGGCACGCTGGCGGCCTTCCGCGAAAGCCTGCCGCGCGTGCTGAACACCCCGGAACTCCGCTTCGACTGTGCCGAGGAGCGGAAGTTCGCGGTCGTCACCGAAGTGGCGGCGCGACTGAAATCGGCGGGCGCCACCGTCTCGGATGTCGATGGCGTGCGCGTCAGCACCGAGGACGGCTGGTGGCTTTTGCGCGCCTCGAACACCCAGGCGGTGCTGGTGGCGCGCTGCGAATCGGCGACCGCGGCGGGGCTTGCGCGGCTGAAGGCAGCGCTTTCCGACCAGCTGAAGGCGTCGGGCCTGGCGGCGCCGGATTTCTCGGGCGCGAACGCCGGGCACTGAGCCGCTTCCGGCGCCGGCCGGGGCTGTCGTCCCGCCGGCGCCCCTTCCGCTGGCGGCGCCTGCGTGTCACGGTCGGCACCCCGTCGCGCGCCCGCGCGCCAGGATTTCCCCGCCCGGAGACCGACCGTGCTGCAGCCTGCCCCCGCCTCGCCCGGCATGCCGGAAGATGAGATCGACACGCCGGCGCTGCTGATCGACCTCGATTGCTTCGAGCACAACCTCGCCACCATGCAGCAGCTGCTGGAGGGCACCGGCGTTCGCCTGCGCGCGCACGCCAAGACGCACAAATCGGCGCTGGTCGCGCACGCCCAGGCGCGCCACGGCGCGATCGGGCAGTGCACCCAGAAGGTTTCCGAGGCGGAGGCGCTGGTCTGGGGCGGCGTCGGCGACGTGCTGGTGACCAACCAGGTGGTCGGGGCATCAAAGCTTGCGCGGCTTGCTGCCCTGGCGAAAGTCGCCGAGGTCGGGCTGTGCGCCGACGACATCCAGCACGTGCTGGCCGCCGAACAGGCGGCCGAGGCCGCCGGCGTGCGGCTGAAGATGCTGGTGGAGATCGAGGTCGGGTCGGGCCGCTGCGGCGTCGAACCGGGCGAGGCGGCGGTGGCGCTGGCCGAGCGGATCGCTGCCTCGAAGCACCTGGTGTTCGGGGGTCTGCAGGCCTATCACGGCCGCGCCCAGCATTTTGCCACCTGGAAGGAGCGCTCGGCGGCGATCGGGGCTGCGATCGAGTCCACCCGCCGCACCGTCCTGCAGCTGCGCCAGCACGGGCTTTCCTGCCCGATCGTCGGCGGCGCCGGCAGCGGCAGTTTCCTGCTGGAAGCGAAGTCGGGCACCTTCAACGAGGTGCAGGCAGGCAGCTACGTGTTCATGGATTCGGATTATGGGCGGATCGAAGGACCCGATGGCGCCACCGCGCTGCCTTTCCGCCAGGCGCTGTTCGTGCTGGCCACGGTGATCAGCCAGCCGCGGGCGCATTTCGCGGTGCTCGATACCGGCCACAAGGCGCTGCCGCTGGGCTGGGGGTACCCGGCGATCGCGGGCCGGGCGGACCTGAAGATCGTCTCGCTGTCGGACGAGCACGGCAATGT
>JADYYZ010000433.1 GCA_020853405.1 Acetobacteraceae bacterium | reverse complement strand
AGGCGCATGCGGCCGAGCTCGGGGTGGCGGCGGGCGATCTCGGCCACCTGCTCGGGCCGCACGAACATCCCCTTGACCTTCACCGCCTGGTCGGCACGGCCCATCCAGCCCCGGATTCGCATGTTGGTGCGCCCGCAGGGGCTGAGGCCGGGCAACACCGCGGAAAGATCACCGGTGGCAAAGCGGATCAGCGGGTAGCTTTCGCGCAAGGGCGTGACCACGACCTCGCCGACCTCACCGTCGGGCACCAGGTCGGCGGTGCCGGGGCGCACGATCTCGACGATCACGCCCTCGTCGACGATCAGCCCGCCGCCGTCGGCGATCGGGCCGGCCTCGCTCTCGTAGGCGATGACGCCAAGGTCGGCGGTGGCGTAGCTCTCGCGGACGCGAAGGCCGCGGGCGCGGTAGAACTGCCGCAAGGCTGCGGTGAAGGCGCCGCCCGAGACGTGCCCGATGCGGAGCGAGGTGGCATCGCTGCCCTGCTCGTCGGCCTTCTCGAGGATGGTCTTCAGGAACTCCGGCGTGCCGGCATAGGCGGTGACGCCGAAGCGCGCGATCGCCAGCACCTGCTGTTCGGTGCTGCCGGGCCCGGCCGGGATCACCGAGGCGCCGAGCGCGGTCGCGCCGCTTTCCAGCATCCGGCCGGCGGGCGTGAAATGGTAGGAGAAGCAGTTCAGCATGATGTCGCCGCGGCGGATGCCGGTTGCGAACAGCGCGCGCGCGAAACGGAAATCGTCCGGCTCGAACCCCTCCGGCTCGAAGATCGGCCCGGGCGAGATGAACAGCCTGGCCAGCCCCTCGCCGCGCGCGAGACCGCCGAAGGGGGGCAGCGCGCGCTGGCGTGCCACCAGGTCGGCCTTGCGCGTCAGCGGCAGAAGCGCAAGCGCGGCGCGGCTGCTGATCTCGGGTGCCTCGATGTCGCGCAGCAGGTCGGCATATTGCGGCGAGACGCTTTTCGCGTGCTGCACCTGCTCGGCGAGCGCGTGGATCAGCGCCTTCTCGCGCTGTGCCGGATTGCGGGTTTCCAGCAGATCGTAATGGCGTGCGTCGGACATGCCGCCTAACTTTACAGCCCCTGCCTTACAGCCAGCGCTTGCGGCGCTTGTAGGACTTGAGGTTGCGGAAACTCTTGCGTTCGGCGCCGTGGCCGCCGAGGTAGAACTCCTTGACGTCCTCGTTGGCGGCAAGTGCTGCGGCCGGCCCGTCGAGCACCACCTTGCCCTGTTCCATGATGTAGCCGAACGACGCCACCGAAAGCGCCATGCGCGCGTTCTGCTCGACCAGCAGGATGGTGACACCGAGCTCCTGGTTGATGCGGCGGATGATGCCGAACACCTCCTTCACCAGAAGCGGGCTTAGGCCCATCGACGGCTCGTCCATCAGGATCAGTTTGGGGCGCGCCATCAATGCCCGCCCGATCGCCAGCATCTGCTGCTCGCCACCCGAGAGGTAGCCGGCAAGGCCCGTGCGCTCGCGCAGGCGCGGGAAATAGCCGAGCACCATCTCGATATCGCGCTTCACGTCGCTGTCGGAGCGGGTGAAGGCACCGAGCCGCAAATTCTCGATCGGCGTCATGTCGGCGACGATCCTGCGGCCCTCCATCACCTGAAAAATGCCGCGCCGCACGATCCGGTCGGGGTCGATGCCGTCGATGCGGGCACCTTCGAAACTGATCTCGCCGCGCGTGACCTCGCCTTCCTCGGTCTTCAGAAGGCCGCTGATCGCCTTCAGCGTGGTGCTCTTGCCCGCCCCGTTGGCGCCGAGCAGGGCGACGATCTCGCCCTTCGGCACGGCGAGCGACAGGCCGCGCAGCACCAGGATGACGTCGTTGTAGACGACCTCGATGTTGTTGACCGCGAGCAGCGGGGCCGCGACGGCGACGGGCTGCGCGCGGGCGGGGTCGGGTGATGCGTGGATCATGGCCCCTCCCCCTGCCCGCGCGCGCGCCTTGTGCGTCTACCAGCCCAGCCAGTCGGCCCGGCGGGGCAGCTCGATGCCGCCGACCAGCTCGATCTTCATCGTGCCGTTGGCCAGCAGCTGCTCGATCGTGCCGTCGGCGGTGTTGGCGGTGACCACCGAGCGGAACAGCGTGACGCTCATCGTGCCGCGATGGTCGGTGGGGGTGAAGGTGGAGGGGTTGCAGACCCCCTCGAAACCCTTCGGCACCCAGTCCTTGCGGGCATAGAACCCGTCGCGGATGCGCACGCCGTCGATCGCGCCGCCGTTGGCGCCGGCGGTCTCCATCGCTTCGACCATCAGCATCGCCGCGCACACGCCCGCCAGGTAATGCACGGGGCGATAGGCGGTGCCGGCCGCATCGCTCACGCGGCTGATCGCGCGCAGCGTCGCCATGCCGGGTGCCTGGCCCAGCCAGGTGACCGCGGTGCGCACCGGGAACACGACGCCGTTGGCGGCGGTGCCGGCTGCCTTCATGGCGTTCTCGTCCATGCCCCAGACATTGCCCAGGAACTGCACCTGCACGCCGGCCGCCTGGCAGGCACGCAGCACCGAGATGTTCGATCCCGCCGTGTTGCCCAGATAGGCATAGTTGGCGCCCTGGTTCTTCAGCGTCAGGCACTGCGCGGTGTAGTCGCCGGGCGTCAGCGCGAACTGGATCGCGGGCAACACCTCGAACCCCAGTTCGCGGGCCAGCGTCTCGGCCGCTTCCTTCGGGCTGTTCGGGTAGGGGTGGTTGGCGCCCATGTGGACGTATTTCGGCTTGCCCTGGCCGCCCCGCCGCTTCCAGTCCTCGGCCGCCCACTGCACCAGGGCACGGGCCGCGTCGGAATAGCTCGGGCCGTAGAAGAAGTTGAAGGGCGCGGGCTTGCTGTCGGGCCGGGCCTTGCCGGCCGGGTCGGTCAGCGCAGCGGACTAGGATGCCGAGAGGTAGGGGATGCGGTCGCGGGTCACGAACTGGGTCAGCGCCTCGGTGTCCGCGGTGCCCCAGCCCTGGATCGCGACCACGCGGT
>JADYYZ010000432.1 GCA_020853405.1 Acetobacteraceae bacterium | reverse complement strand
TCGGCGGCCGGCCGGGCGGCGCGATCACCGCCGCCTGCTTCATCCAGCGCTTCATCGACAAGGGCCGTGCCTGGGCCCATCTCGACATCGCCGGCACCGCCTGGAACAGCAAGGACAAGCCGACCGTACCGAAGGGCGCGGCGGCGTTCGGCGTGCGGCTTCTCGACCGGCTGGTCGCGGACCATTTCGAAGGGAAGCCGTCGGAGGATTGAGCCCCGCCCGGCATGCTTGCGATCGACTTCGCGCGCCGGCCGCCGCCGGGCAACGTCGCGCGCGCCGGGTTCGGCGTGCCGATCTCCGCCATCGTGGCGGGCCGGCGCACGGTGATGCTGGCAGCACCGGAACCGCCCGATGCGCGGGCGCTGGTCGAAGCCGGCGCGGCGGCCGCGGCTGCGCTCGCCGCCGAACGGCGCGCAGTGCTGGATGCGACGCAGCTGCCGCCGGCGGCGGCGGCGCAGCTCGCTGCCGGCGCCTGCCTGCGCGCCCCGCACCGGACGCTTCGGACCAGGGCGGAGGATGATCCCTGGCGGCTGCGGCGGCTCACGCTGCTGGTCAGCGACCCCGGGGCGGCGCTGGCTGCCTGGCAGCGGGCGGTGGCCGGCGTTGCCGGCGCGCGGGAAGCGATCGCGCTGGCCGGCACGCCGCCCAACCTGCTGACGCCGAAGATCTTCGCCCGGCAGCTTCGCGCCATGCCTGGCGTCGAGGTCGATGTGCTGAAGCCGGCCCGGCTGCGCCGGCAGGGCTTCGGTGCGCTGCTTGGGGTCGCGCGCGGCAGCGCCAACCCGCCGCGCGTCATGGTGCTGCGGCGCAAGGGCGCGTTCGCGGCAAAGCCGCTGCTGCTGGTCGGCAAGGGCGTCACGTTCGATTCCGGCGGCATCAGCATCAAGCCCGCTGCCGGCATGGAGGAGATGAAGGCCGACATGGCCGGGGCCGCCGCCATCATCGGCTGCATGCAGGCGCTGGCCGGGCGGAACTCACCTGCCCCCGTGGTCGCGGTGCTCGGGCTTGTCGAGAACATGCCGGGTGCGGCCGCACAACGCCCCGGCGACGTGGTGCAGGCCGTCGACGGCAGCACGATCGAGATCATCGATACCGACGCCGAGGGCAGGCTTGTGCTGGCCGACTGCCTGGCCTGGGCGCGCCAGAAATTCGACCCGGTGGCGATGATCGACCTCGCGACCCTGACCGGCAGCAACGTCGTGGCGCTGGGAGGCAAGCGTGCCGGGCTGTTCGCCTCCGACCCGGCGCTGGGTGCTGCGATCGCTGCCGCCGGCAGCCAGGTGGCCGAGCCGGTCTGGCCGATGCCGCTCGATCCCGCCTATGCGGAACCGCTGCGAAGCGACATCGCCGACATCCGCCACTGCGTGCCGGAACGCTTCCAGCCGGATGCCTGCCAGGCGGCCGCCTTCCTGCACCGCTTCGCCGGCCCGACGCCCTGGGCGCATCTCGACATCGCCGGCATGGAATGGCGGAGCGAGGCCGACGATCCCTGGCCGCCCGGCGCCACCGGCTTCGGCGCCCGCCTGCTCGACTGCCTGGTCGCGGCCCGGTTCGAGGACCCCGACCACTGGCCGGATGCCGGGCATTGAGGCGGCGGACCGCCGATGTGGGTGGGGTTCCCGGTTCATGCGGGAGGGAAGACCGTATGCGAACCGGCATCTGCCTGAACGAGGCGCGGCTGCGTGACATGCCGGAACGCCAGCTCGGCCTTGCGGTGCTGCGCGCATGAGCGAGATCGGCTTCTACCACCTCACGCGCAGCAGCGCGGAAGCGGCGTTGCCGAAACTGCTTGGCCGCACGCTGGCGCTCGGCGAGCGGGCGGTGGTGGTGGCGGCATCCGAGGAGCGGCTCGGCGCGATCTCGACCGCGCTGTGGCTTTCCTCCGATCCCGACTGGCTGCCGCACGGCGATGCGCGGAGCGGGCAGGCCGAACACCAGCCGATCTGGCTGGCCACGCGCGCGGAGAATCCGAACGGCGGAAAGTTCCTGTTCCTGCTCGATGGCCAGGAGGCCGACGAGACCGGCTGGGCGCGCATCTTCGACCTGTTCGACGGCAACGACGCCGAGGCGGTGGCCGCGGCCAGGCTGCGCTGGCGCAGGCGGCAGGAAGCCGGGCACCGCCTGACCTACAACCAGCAGACCGAGGCGGGCTGGGAGAGGAAGGCCGAGGCGTAGCGCAACGCCGCCCGCAACGCCTCCCGCTAGGCCTGGTGTACGTAGGTGCCGGGCGCCGCGCATAGCGGCCCAAGCCCGGCTTCCGGCGCGCCCATCGGCGGCGGCGGACCGGCCGGCCCGGCGTGCGCCTTGAGCCAGGCGGCCCATTCCGGCCACCACGATCCTGGGCGCGGCGCCACCTCGGCAAGCCAGCTGTCAGGGTCGCGATAGGGCTCGTTGGCGCGGCGCAGCGCCACCCGGAAATGCCGGCGCGGATGGTCGGGTTCCGAGACGATGCCGGCATTGTGGCCGCCGCTGGTCAGCAGGAAGGTCACGTCGGTGTCGGTATAGAGGTGCAGCTTGAACACCGACCGCCAGGGCGCAACGTGGTCGGACTCGGTGCCAACCGCGAAGATCGGGGCACGGATATCCGACAGCACCACCGGCCTGCCCTCGACCAGGTAGCGCCCCTCGGACAGCTCGTTCTCCAGGAACAGCCGGCGCAGATACTCCGAATGCATCCGGTACGGCATGCGCGTGGTGTCGGCGTTCCAGGCCATCAGGTCGGTGATCGCCTCGCGCTCGCCCATCAGGTAGTCGCGGATCACGCGCGACCAGATCAGGTCGTTCGAGCGCAGCAGCTGGAACGCGCCGGCCATCTGGCGAGTATCGAGGAAGCCCCGCTGCCACATCATGTCCTCGAGGAAGGTGACCTGGCTCGGGTTGATGAACAGCATCAGCTCGCCGGCCTCGTGGAAGTCGGTCTGGGCGGCCAGCATGGTGATGCTGGCAAGCCTTGCGTCGGCCTCGCGCGCCATCGCCGCGGCGGCGATCGCAAGCAGCGTGCCGCCGAGGCAGTAGCCGCAGGCATGCACAGGCTGGCCGGGCACGATCCGCCCGATCGCCTCCAGCGCCGCCAGCATGCCGTTGCCGCGGTAGTCATCCATGCCGACGTCGCGATCCTCGGGGCCGGGATTGCGCCACGAGATCATGAACACCGTGAAGCCGAGCCCGACCAGGTACTCGACCAGCGACCGGCCGGGCGCGAGGTCGAGGATGTAGTATTTCATGATCCAGGCAGGGATGATCAGCACCGGTTCGGGGTGGGTCGCGGTGGTGGCCGGCGCGTACTGGATCAGCTCGAACAGGTGGTTGCGGAACACCACCTGGCCCGGCGAGCGCGCGAGCTCGCGGCCCGGCCGCATCGCCTCGGCCGCGCGCGGCAGCCGTTGGCCGCTTGCCCGCTGCAGGTCCTCGACCAGATTGGAGGCGCCCTTCAGCAGGTTCAGCCCGCCGGTCTCGACCGTGCGCTGCAGCACTTCCGGATTGGTGACGAGGAAGTTCGACGGCGCCAGCATGTCGAGCAGCTGACGCACCGCGAAATCGACCACGTGCTCGTGCTGGGCCGA
>JADYYZ010000431.1 GCA_020853405.1 Acetobacteraceae bacterium | reverse complement strand
GCGCCTCGGCATCCAGGCCGCGCGCGTGCGCGGTCTTCAGGCGCGCCCCTCCTCGACCGCGTGGCAGGCGACGCTGGTGCCCGCCGCCTCCCGCAGCACCGGCGATTCGCGCCGGCAGCGGTCGTTGGCAAGCGGGCAGCGCGGGTGGAAATGGCAGCCCGCGGGTGGCGAGATCGGGTTCGGCACCTCGCCGCCCACCGGCACGCGGGCACGGCCGGTCATCGCGATGTCGGGCAAAGCATCCATAAGCAGGCGGGTGTAGGGGTGGCGCGGCGCGCGGAACACCGTTTCCGCCGGCGCGATCTCGACGATGCGGCCCAGATACATCACGCCGACCGTGTCGCTCATGTGGCGCACCACGGCCAGGTTGTGGCTGATGAACAGGTAGGTAAGGCCGAACTGCGCCTGAAGGTCCTTCATCAGGTTGAGGATCTGCGCCTGCACCGATACGTCGAGCGCGCTGGTCGGCTCGTCGCACACCAGGAACTCCGGCTGGCTGGCAAGCGCGCGCGCGATGGAAATGCGCTGGCGCTGGCCGCCGGAGAACTCGTGCGGGAATTTCTCGGAATCGGCCGGGGCAAGCCCGACCTGGGTCAGCAGGGCGGCGACGCGCTCGTTCGCGCCGGCCCGGCCGCCGGCTTCGCCGAACGCATGCAGCGGCTCGGCGATGGTGCCGCCGACGCGCCAGCGCGGGTTCAGCGATGCGTACGGGTCCTGGAAGATCATCTGCATCCGCCTTCGGATGCTGCCGCGCCCCGAACCGCGCGCGGCGGGATCGGTCACGTCGGTGCCGTCGAACCCGATGCGACCGCGCGTCGGGCGATAGAGGCCGACGACCAGCCGCGCGACCGTCGACTTGCCGCAGCCGCTCTCTCCCACCAGCGACAGCGTGCGGCCCCTGGGGATGGCGAACGAGACGCCATCGACCGCGCGCAGCGTGCGCCGCGGCTCGCGCGCGATCATGCGCGCGAGCGCCGGGCGCGAGACATCGAAGAAGCGTGCGATGTCGGTGGCCTCGACCAGCACGCCGGCTTCGTCAGCCATCGGCGGCGACCTTCGCCGGCGCATAGTGCCAGCACGCAGCCTGGTTCGGCCCGCCGGTCGCCATCAGCTCGGGACGCTCGAGCGTACAGGGTGCGAACGTCCGCGGGCAGCGCGGGTTGAAGGCGCAGCCGCGTGGAATGGCGGAGAGCCGCGGCATCGCGCCCTCGATCTGCGCCAGCCGCGCGACCTTCGCCTCGACCGAGGGGATCGAGCCCATCAGGCCCTCGGTGTAGGGGTGCCTGGGCTCCTTCACCACCTCGCGCACCGGGCCGATCTCGGCGATGCGGCCGGCATACATCACCGCGACGCGATCGGCGGTCTCGGCGATCACGCCCATGTCGTGCGTGACCAGCATGATCGCCGTGCCGTGCTCGCGGCAGAGCCGCTTCAGGAGCGCGATCACCTGCGCCTGGATCGAGACGTCGAGCGCGGTGGTCGGTTCGTCGGCGACCACCAGTTTCGGCTCGGCGCACAGCGCGAGCGCGATCACCACGCGCTGGCGCATGCCGCCCGAGAATTCGTGCGGGTAGGCATCGATCCGCTGCGCGGCGCCCGGGATGCCGACGTCCGAAAGCCACTGGATCGCCCGCTCGCGCGCCTGGCCGGGCGTCAGCGGCAGGTGCGTGGTCATGGTCTCCACCAGCTGCCGGCCGATGGAATAGAGCGGGTTCAGCGTGGTCAGCGGGTCCTGGAAGATCGCGCCGATCCTGCGGCCGCGGATCTTCCGCATCTGCTCGTAGGGCAGGTTGTCGATTCGTGATCCTTCCAGCCGGATCTCGCCGCCGGCGATCCGGCCGGGCGGCTCCAGGAGGCCGATGATCGCGGCCCCGGTCAGCGATTTGCCTGCCCCCGATTCGCCGACCACGCCCAGTACCTCGCCCGCGTCGATCGCGAACGAGATGCCATCGAGCGCCTTCAGCACGCCGCGGCGCGTGGGGAACTCGACATGCAGGCCGTCGACTTCGAGGAGCGCCATCAGCGGAGCTTCGGGTTCAGGGCGTCGCGCAGCCAGTCGCCCAGCAGGTTGACCGACAGCACCATCGCGACCAGTCCCATGCCGGGGAACACGGTGATCCACCATTCGCCGCTGAACAGGAACTCCTGGCCGACGCGGATCAGCGTGCCGAGGCTCGGCTGGGTGGGCGGCACGCCGACGCCGAGGAAACTCAGCGTCGCTTCCGCGAGGATGGCGCCGCCCAGCGCCAGCGTCGCGATCACCAGCACCGGGCCGAGCGCGTTCGGCAGCACGTGGCTTCGCATGATCCGCCAGGAGGAAAGGCCGATCACGCGCGCTGCCTGCACATATTCCTTGTTGCGCTCGACCAGGGTCGAGCCGCGCACGGTGCGCGCGAACTGCGGCCAGTTGGAGATGCCGATCGCGAAGATCACGACATAGAGCGCGATGCGGTCGTGCAGCTCGCGCGGCAGGGCAACGCGCGTGATGCCGTCGATCAGCAGCGCGATCAGGATGGTCGGGAAGGTGAGCTGCACGTCGGCGATGCGCATCAGCACGACATCGACGCTGCCGCCCAGGTAGCCGGATAGCAACCCAAGCGTGACCCCGACCAGGATCGAAAGCAGCACCGCGCAGAACCCGACCAGCAGCGAGATCCGCGCGCCGTACATGATGGCCGAGAGCATGTCGCGGCCCTGGTCGTCGGTGCCGAGCAGGAAGCGCGGATCGCCCTCGGTCACCCAGGCGGGCGGGTTGCTGGCATCGAGCAGGTTGAGGCTGGCGAGATCGAACGGGTTGTAGGGCGCAAGCCACGGCGCCAGCACCGCCGTGCCGATGCAGACCAGCGCCACCACCGCGCTCGGCAGCGCGGTCGGCGAGCGCAGGAAGGAGTAGGCAAGGTCGCCCGACAGCGCCTTGCTGATCGCACCGAGCATCAATGCCCCCCTGCTCCGGCGGCGCCGCGATCGACGCGCAGGCGCGGATCGACCGCGTAGTACAGCAGGTCGACGACCAGGTTGATCATGACGAACAGAAGCGCGATCAGCATCAGGTAGGCGGCCATCACCGGGATGTCGGCATACTGCACCGACTGGATGAACAACAGCCCCATGCCCGGCCACTGGAAGACGGTTTCCGTGACGATCGCGAACGCGATGATCGCGCCGAGCTGCAGCCCGGTGATGGTGATCACCGGCACCAGCGTGTTCTTCAGCGCATGGCCGAAATTGATCGCCCGGTTGGAAAGCCCGCGCGCACGCGCGAACTTGATGTAGTCGGTGCGCAGCACCTCCAGCATCTCGCTGCGGACCAGCCGGGTGATCAGCGTCATCTGGAACAGGCCCAGCGTGATCGAGGGCAGGATCAGCGCCTTCAGGCCGGAGGCGGTCAGGAAGCCCGTGCTCCACCAGCCCAGCTGCACGACATCGCCGCGGCCGAAACTGGGCAGCACCCCGATCTCGACCGCGAACACCAGGATCAGCAGGATGCCGATCAGGAAGGTGGGCAGCGATACCCCGATCAGGCTGAAGGTCAGGAAGAAGCGCGACAGCCAGGATTCACGGTAGAGCCCGGTATAGACGCCCATCGGCACGCCCACCAGAAGCGCCAGCAGGGCAGCGACCATCGAGAGTTCGAGCGTGGCCGGCAGGCGTTCCGCGATCAGCGCCGAGACCGGGCGCGACAAGCGGAAGGACAGGCCGAACTCGCCCGACAGGGCGTTGCCGAGAAACCGGAAATACTGGACGAAGAACGGCTGGTCGAGGCCGAGGTCGTGCACCAGCGCGTCGCGCTGCGCCTCGGTGAAGTCCTGGCCCAGCATGATCGTCACCGGATCGCCGACATAGGCGAACATCGAGAACGCGATCAGCGTCACCGCCAGCATGACGGGAATGGCCTGGAGCAGCCGGCTCAGGATGAAGGCGAACACTTCTTCCCCGATATCGCGCGGCGTGCGTCAGGCGTCCGGTATGGCTTTCGCGGCCGGACGCCTGCGCGCTGCCCGACCCCTCAGTTCACCTTCATCCAGCGGAACATCGGCTGGTTGTTGGCCATGTGCGGGATCGAGAAGCCGGTACGCGTGACCCAGGGGATCATCTGGTGGTGCAGCGGAATGTGCGGCACATCGACGCGGTAGATGTGCAGCGCCTGGCGGATCAGGTCGTCGCGCTTCTCCTTGTCGCCCTCGTTCTTGATCTGCTCGATCAGCGCATCCATCGCCGGGTTCGAATAGCGGCCATAGTTCCAGATGCCGTCGCCTGGCCGGCCGGTGCGGCTCATCACCAGCGATTGCAGCGAGTAGAGCGCATCGAGCGTCGGCACCCCCCAGCCCAGCAGGTAGATGCTGGAATCGTCCTTCTGCAGTTTCGGGAAGAAGGTCTGCAGCGGCATCGCGTTCAGACTGGTCTTCACCCCCACCGCGGTCCACATCGCGGCCACCGCCTGGCAGATCTGCTCGTCGTTGATGTAGCGGTTGTTCGGGCAGTCGAGCGTGATCTCGAAGCCCTGGGGGTAGCCGGCCTCGGCCAGCAGCGCCCGCGCGCGCGCCTGGTCGTAGGGCAGGCGCACATCCTCCTCGCGGGCATAGCCGTTGACCTGGGGCGGAAACAGCGTGCCGGTGATCACGCTCTGGCCGCGCATCACACGTGCCTTGATCGCGTCGATGTTGATCGCGTGGTAGAGCGCTTGGCGCACCCGCAGATCCTTCAGCGGGTTGCGCCCGCGCACCGAGCTGTACAGCAGCTCGTCGCGGAACGTGTCCATCGCGAAGAAGATCGTGCGCACCTCCGGCCCTTCCAGCACGGTGACGGTCTGCGCACGCCGCAGCCGTTCAAGGTCCTGCAGCGGCGGGTCGAGCACGAAGTCGATCTCGCCCGACAGCAGGGCGGCGACCCGCGTCGCGTCCGAGGCGATCGGGCGGTAGATGATCTCGGTCACGTTGCCGTCGCCGGCGGGCGTGCCCCAGCCCCACCAGGCATCGTTGCGGGCGAGGATGGTGCGCACATCAGGCTCGCGCAGCGCCAGGCGGAACGGCCCGGTGCCGTTGGTGTTGCGCACCGTGAAGGTCTCCTCGCGCTGCGCCGTGTTCTGCGGGCGGGTGGCGTTGTTCCGCTCGCTCCACTCCTTGTCCATCATCAGCACGCTGGCGAACTTGTTCGGCAGGATCGGGTCGGGGATCCTGGTCACCACCTCGACCGTGAAATCGTCGATCTTCACCGCGTCGGCGACCGTATCGACATAGATCGCGTAGTTGCTGGTGCGTTCGCGCGCGCGTGTGATGCTGAACACGACATCGTCAGCGTTGAAATCGGCGCCATCGTGGAACTTCACGCCACGGCGCAGCTCGAAGCGCCAGCGGGTCGGCTCGGTCTGGCGCCAGGCCAGCGCGAGGCCGGGCTGGAGCGCCAGGTTCTGGTCGCGGCTGATCAGCGCCTCGTAGATCTGGCCCAGCACCATCGTCACGGTGCCCAGGTTCTGGCTGTGCGGGTCCATGGTGTTGGGATCGCCCGAGGCGCTCCAGCGCACGGTGCGGGCATCGGC
>JADYYZ010000430.1 GCA_020853405.1 Acetobacteraceae bacterium | reverse complement strand
TGGCTGAACTGGCTGGCGGCGTTCAGCAGCAGCTCGAACAGCACCACCCCTGCCGCGGGCGCGCCCAGCCCCACCACCACCGCGATCTTGACCAGCATCGACAGCACGATCTCGATCGGATGGAAGCGCAGCCCGGTGGTGACGTCGATATCGGTGTCGGCATGGTGCATGCGATGCACGCGCCACAGCAGCGGCACGTGGTGGAACACCAGGTGCTGGGCCCACACCGCAAGATCGAGCAGAAGCACCGAGAGCACGATCGCGACCCACGCCGGCAGGGCCAGCAGCGCCAGCACGCCGATGCCGCGTGCCTCGGCCCACAGCGCTGCGCCGGCGGCAGCGGTCGGGAACAGCACGCGCACCAGCGCCGCATCGAGCGCCAGGATGCCGAGATTGGCGGGCCAGCGTCGGGCGCGCGACAGCCCCTGGGCGCGACAGGGCGCCAGCACTTCCCAGGCTGCCATCACGGCGAAGACGGCAGCGAAGCCCCCGAGCCGGAGCAGGGGTTCGTGGGCGAGGATCGCCTGGCCCATGCTGCCCGCGCGTCGTGACCGGCCGGCGTCAGGCGCCGAAGATGTCCTTCGGGCTCGGGCTCGGGCGTGAATACTCGGCGGCGCAGTAGATGCCGCCCTGGTAGCGTTCGGTCACCAGGTTGTCGGAAACCTTGCCGCCGAGCTGGCCGGCGAAGCCATCGGCGCTGTCCTCGGGCTGCCAGCCGATCTTCGCCCGCGCGTCCTTGCCCCAGAAACCGCGGCTGTTGGCCGAGGCACCCCAGATCACGCTGCAATCGACCTTCGGCGCGCGGATGCAGGCGGAGACCAGCCGGCAGAGGTCGGCGTATGACAGCCAGGTCGAAAGCATGCGTGCATCGACCGGTTCGGGGAAGCAGCTGCCGATGCGCAGGAACACGCTCTCGATGCCGTGCTTGTCGAAATACATGCGGCCCATCAGTTCGCCGTACGCCTTCGACAGGCCATAATAGCTGTCGGGGCGCATGTCGCAGTCGTGGTCCAGTTTCTCGGTCCGCTCGTGGAAGCCGATCGAGTGGTTGGAGCTTGCGAACACCACGCGGGCACCTTCGCGCCTGGCCGCCTCATAGATGTGATAGAGGCCACGGATATTGGGGCCGAGCACGTTCTCGAACGTGAGGTCGGTCGACACACCGCCGAAATGCAGGATGCTGGAAACCCCTTCCGCCTCGCGCAGGATGGCGACGCCGTCGGCGAGATCCGCCTTCACGAATCTCGCATTCGCGGGCAGCTTGTCGGGGAACGGCAGGATGTCGGTCAGCCGCAGCGAAAACCCCTCGGCCGCGAGCGCGCGGGTAAGCTGGCGGCCGAGCGCGCCGGAAGCACCGGTCAGCAGCACCGGCTTGGTCAGGTCGGGCATCGTCTCTCTCTCCTCAGTCCTTGAATTTCCCGATGGCAGCGCCGGCCACGGGCGCCTCCATCACGAACACGCCGCCCAGCGTCGGGTGCTCGGCGATCGCTTCGGCACCCAGCGCGTGGCGCAGCGAGGTCCAGTACACGGTCTTCAGATCAGGCCCGCCGAAGCAGGGCATGGTAACGCCGGGGCAGGGAAACGGGTCGGACGACAGCAGCCTGCCCTCGCGCGAGAAGCGGTTGATGCGGCCGGCGCGCACGCCCGCCGACCAGTAGATGCCGCTTTCATCGCACGCCGCGCCGTCCGGCCGCCCGAGCGCGGGATCGGTGAACTCGAAGATTGTCTGGCGATTGGTCGCGCTGCCCGCGGCGGGGTCGAAATCCCAGGCGTCGAGCCGGCCGGCGGCGCTGTCGGAATGGAACATGGTGCGGCCATCGCCGCTCCAGGCCAGGCCGTTGCTGACCATCAGCCCGTCGATCACCGGCGTGCAGGACCGGTCGGGCGCGATGCGGAACAGCGCGCCGATCGGCGTGCGCGGGCTGCGGTCGTCCATGGTTCCGACCCAGAAACTGCCATCGGGCGAAACCTTGCCGTCGTTGAAGCGGGTGGGCGTGGAGAGGGCAGGGGAAGCGATGGTCTCGGCGGCGCCGGTGCGCGGGTCGAACAGCACCACGTGCTTGCGAAGTGCCACGATCCAGCGGCCCGACCGGCACAGGCCGAAACTGCCGACCTCCGACGGGAACAGCCAGGTGCCAGCGTGGGTGCCGTCGGGCGTGAAGGCATGGATCGCGCAGCCCGTGATGTCGGCGACCAGCAGGCGGGTGTTGTCGCTGTCCCACACCGGGCTTTCGCCGAGCGCCAGGCGGACGGAAGGGTTCAGCAGTCGCGGTTCGGTCACGTCCGGTCCTGGCGGTTGCTTTGGCGGTGCTTTGCTGCGTGCGCCGGCACCCTAGACCGCAATCGCGGGGATCGGAAACCTGGCGGGGCGCGACCACTGGACAGCGCGGCCGTGCAGTGGCGCAATCGCGCCGCACCGCCGATTGGCGCGGAAATGGGGGAAGCCAGGGCGGCATGAAGAGCGCGAGCGAACTGAGTGCCTACAATGCCGGCCTGTCCGGCGGGATCTATACCGGCAGCACGGCCGAGGAGCATGCGGCCTACATGGCCGGCATGGCCGCCGGCGGCAGCGGCAGGGGCGGCGGCGCCGGCGGCGGGCCGGGGATCCTCATGCTGCCCTTCCTGCTGCTGGCGATGATCCCGGCGATCACGATCGGCACCTGCCTGTTTCCGCTGGCCGGCATCCTGACCCTGATCGGCGCCTCGCTGATTGCCGGCGTGCTGCCCGACAATGTGGGGTTCCTGGTGGTGCTGACCGTCGTGCTGCTGCCGGGCATCATCATGTTCGTGATGGCCCTGAAGCTCGAGTCGCGGCTGGAGCAGTACCGCGCCTATCGCATCATCCGGCACGGTCTGCGCGCCATGGCGGTGGGTTTCGTCGCGCACGTCTTCGCCTTCTCCAGCCGTGGCGCCGGCCAGTTCGACCGCAACACGGGCTTCCTCGATCGGCTCTCGCTGGGTCATGTCGCGATCGTGCTGGCGGCGATGGTGGCCGGCGTCTTCATGTCGATGGCGCTGGACGGCAGGATGGGCGTGCTGGGGTTCAGGCGGCGCTTCCGCCTGAGCCGCGTCTGAGGCTCAGGTTCCTCCGAACTTCCTGGCGCGCTGCAGCCGCATCTGCCGCACCGGGAACTCGTCCTCGGTCCCTGGCTCGCCGCCGCCCTTGGGCAGGCCGAGATTGATGCTGGACGGGTTGCGGCGAATGAAGTCCTCGTCCGGCTCCGCCCCCAGGCCGGGCGCGTCGGGCACCACCAGCGCGCCATCCACCAGTTTCAGCCCACCCGGCAGCGCGCCATGGCGGCCTTCCCAGTCGGGGTCCATGCGTTCCAGCATCAGCAGGTTCCCCAGCACCGCGCTGGCATGCACGGCCGCGACCTCGGCCAGCGGCCCAAGCGAGCCGGAATGCGGCGCGATCGCGATGCCGTGCACATCGGCCGCGGCACCCAGTTTCAGCAACCCCGAGATGCCGCCCATGCGCCCCGTGTCCGGCTGCACCACGTCCCACACGCGCGACGAAAGCCAGGGCGCGTACGCTACCGGGTTGCCGAACCGCTCGCCGCCCGCCAGCGGCACGTTGGTGGATGCGCGCAGCGCCCGGTAGCCGTCCAGGTCGTGCTCGGCGATCGGCTCCTCGACGAACAGCGGGTGCATTTCCTCGAGCCGGTCGCAGGCAGCGCGGGCGTCGGCCAGGCTGAGCCAGGGCGGGCCATGCAGGTCGATCGCGATGTCGATCTCCGGCCCCAGCGCGCGGCGCAGTTCCAGCGCCCGCGGCACGCCCTGGTACAGGCCGCCGGTCTTGATCGCGCGCACGCCCATCTTCAGCGCGATCTCGGCCTCCTTCGGCGTCGGCGCGTGGGTATAGACGGGCACGCGATCGCGGAGCTTGCCGCCCAGCAGCCGCCAGACCGGCACGCCAAGTGCCTTGGCGTTGATGTCCCACAGCGCGGTATCGATCGCTGCCATCGCGCCGCCGGCGGGCGTGCCGGAATCGCCGTGGCCCAGCATCGATGCCAGCATCTTGTTCAGCACGCGCGGGATGCGGGTTGCATCCTCACCGGCGATCACCTGGCCGAGGTCGGACAGCGCCGCCGCCGCCAGTTTCGGCCAGCCTGACCCTTCCCCCCAGCCGGTGATACCGGCGTCGGTCTCGACCTTCACGAACATCCAGTTGCGGCTGCGCGTGGTGTGGCTCGATCCGCTGGCGCCCCAGCTGGTGTGCGGCGGCCCGCCCGCCTGCATCAGCAGCGGCGTCACGCGGGTGATGCGGATCGGGTGCAACGCTCAGCCCTCGATGCGGATGTTGGCGGCGCGGATCAAGGCGCCCCAGCGGGCGAGTTCGCCGCGGTACAGCGCCTGGGCGTCGGCCTGGGCCGGGCTCGGGGTGACCACCATGCCGAGCCGTTCCATCCGCTGCTTCAGCTCGGGCGCGGCCAGCGCCTCGTTCAGCGCGGCATGTAGGCGGGCGATGATCTCGGGCGGCGTGCCGGCGCGCACCATCAGCCCGAGCCAGGAGCGCACGAAGACCTCCGGGCCGAGGCCGAATTCGGCCACCGCGGGGATGTCGGGCAGTGCCGGTTCGCGCGCACCTTGCAGCACGGCCAGCGGGCGCAGCGTGCCTGCCTCGAAGTTCGGGCGATGGCCGGGCGAGGCGATATCGAACGTCACATCGGTCTCGCCGCTGATCAGGCCCTGCAGCGCCGGGCCGCCACCGCGATAGACGACGATGGTGTAGCGCACACCCTGGTTGCGGAACACCAGTTCGGGGCCGAGATGGCTGGTGGTGCCGTAGCCGCCCGAGGCGACGGTCAGGCCGCCGTCCTTGCGTCGTGCTGCCTCGATCAGGCCGGGGAAGTCGCGGATGCCCGACTTGATGGAGGCGATCACCACCACCGGCAGGGCGGCGATCTGGCCCACCACCACCAGGTCGTCGGGGCTGTAGCCGGGGTTGGCGATCATCCAGGGATTGGTGGTGATCTGCAGCCCCGCCAGGCCCAGCGTGTAGCCATCGGCCGGGGCGCCGACCAGCTGCTGGCTCATCAGGTTGCCCGAGGCGCCGGCGCGATTTTCCACCACCACGCTCTGGCCCAGGATGCGGCCGAGCTCGGGTGCCACGAAGCGGGCCGCGCCGTCATGCGCGCCGCCGGCGGCGAAGCCGACCAGCAGGCGGATCGGCCGCGAGGGCCAGTCAGACGCGCGGGCACGCGATGCCGCGAACAGCGATGCCGGCAGCGCGAACGCTGCCCGGCGCGTGAGTATCGTCATTGGCTTCCTCCGCTTCTTCCTTGCCGTGCAGGCGCGCATCGAGGTCGCGCCATGATGCGGCGACGTGCTGCATGACGGCCCGTGCGGCGGCCTCGCCGTCGCGGCGGCCGAGCGCGGCCAGGATGGCGCGGTGCTGGCGGGTTGCGGCACGCGGCCTGCCGGGGCCGTAGCCGCAGGCGCGCCGCACCGCATCGACCAGCGCGGCCCTGGCCTCCAGCATGGCGATCGCCATGCGGTTGTCCGACAGCCGGTCGATGGCACCGTGGAAGGCGCGGTTGGCGGCGGCGAGTGCTGCCTCGTCGCCGGCCTCGGCTGCCTGGTCGTAGGCGCGCGCCGCCGCATGGACTGGCGCCAGCGCGGCCCGGGTCGCGCGCGCCGCTGCCTCGCGCGCGGTCAGCGCCTGGAGCGCGCCGCGCACGCCATAGAGCTCCCCCAGCGTGCGCCGATCGAGCGGCGGCAGGGCGGCGCCGCGATGCGCGCGCAGCACCACCACGCCATCGCCGGAAAGGTGCAGCAGCGCCTCGCGGATCGGGCTCTGGCTGACGCCGTAGCGCCGTTCCAGTTCGGCAAGCGTCAGGTGTGCGCCGACCGGCCAGGCGCCGCCGGCGATGTCGGCCAGCATCCTTTCGCGCACGCGGACATAGGCGGGGGTGGAAAGGGCGGCATCCATTGTCCCATATTATGCATTCTATAGAATATGAGGCAAGCCCACGTCGCCGCCGCTGCCGTCAGCGTGCCCAGGGGTTGCGCGGCCCCGCTGCGGCCGGGCGCGCCGCGGCGGCCGCGGGCATCGGCGCACCAGGCCGCGCCGCAGCCGCCATCGCACGCAGCGCGGCGACACGGTTCGCGGTCTTGGGGTGGGTGCTGAACAGGTTGTCGGTGCCGGTGCCGGCCAGCGGATTGACGATGCACAGATGCGCCGCCGCCGGGTGGTTCTCCGCCCACTGGCTGTGGGTGCGCGAAACCCCCGCTTCCAGCGATTCCAGCGCGTCCGCCAGCGCGTTCGGATCGCCCACGATGCCGGCACCGATGCGGTCGGCCTCGTACTCGCGGGCGCGCGAGATCGCCATCTGCACGATCATCGCCGCGATCGGTGCCAGGATCATGATCAGGATCCCCGCGATCGGGTTGGCCGGGCGCCCTTCCGAATCGCGCGCCATGCCGAAGATCGCGCCGAACTGCGCCAGCATGCCGATCGCGCCGGCGATGGTCGCGGTCACCGTCATGATCAGTGTGTCACGGTTCCTGATGTGGGCGAGTTCGTGCGCGACCACGCCCGCCACCTGGCGTTCATCCATCAGGTTCAGAAGGCCGGTGTTCACCGCCACCGCGGCGTTTTCCGGATTGCGGCCGGTGGCGAAGGCGTTCGGCTGGTCGTCGTGGATCACATAGAGCGCGGGCATCGGGATGCCGGCCCGCGCTGCCATCGCCTTGGTCATCTGGAACAGGCGTGGTGCGTCGTTCGGCCCGATCGGCTGGGCGTTGGCCATGCGCAGCACGGCCTTGTCGCTGTTCCAGTAGGCGAACAGGTTGATCGCG